>JAFADP010000026.1 GCA_023424785.1 Bacillota bacterium | reverse complement strand
TTATTATTTACAATATAATTTATATGAATAATACCATTATTACGAGAAATAATATTATTAATTTCTATACTTTTTGCTTCAGAGAATTTCTTTTTAAACTTACTATCTAATTCATCTAATATTTGTTTTCCCTTATTATAACCTAAAAACTCATCTTTTGAAATTTCATTTCCTACATACTCTTTATACTCATTTTCATAATATAAAAAATAACTTTTAACTGTTTTTCCATTGAAGCTTTCTGGATTTTCTTCAGTTGCTTCCATATCTTCTGTAGTATATATAAGGTATAAAAATCCTTCTTTATCTTGTACAACATAACCATTATCTGTAGTTAATACCTTTTCAACCTTATTACCTTTAAACTGCCATATAGTTGCTGTACTACTTCCATCTGCTTTTATATTTGGCACTTCAAAATGTAAAATATCACCATTATCAATAGTAAAGTTTTTATAATCACTAGTTGATATATCCTCTAGCTTTTGTAATAAATCATTATTTATAAACCAAAGCTCACCTTTAAATATATTATTTTCATTTTTACCAATAACAACAAAAGCTTCATAAATCCCATCTTTGTCATAGTCATTAAAGAAAAAGTCAAAAGTCGTATTTTTACCTTCTTCAAAATTTACTTGTTTTTTAAAGCTATCCTTTAAGTCACTCTTTTTCTTTTCTAGTATTAAATTAGAGTTTTTCTTGTAAATATCACTTATTGCATTTCTAGCAGCATTAAAGTTTTTACTACTTATTAACTTTTCCACTTCTGAAATACTACTTTCTAAAAAAGATAAATTTAAACTTCTTAACTCTTGAATTTTTCCGTTAAGTTCTTCTGTATATTTACTTGAAATATCACCTATGAACTTTTCAATTTCTTTTTGTAGCTTTGAAAAAGAATCATAATCTTTTTTCTCTATAGCCTCTTCTGCCTCATTTATTAATTCTTCATAATCTTCATTTGACTCTGAAAAATATTCATCTGAGTTATTTTTACATGATTGTATGAATGCAGTAAATTCTTCTAACTCCCTTTCTTTAACATTATAATAACCAACAATAGAAGCTATTATTAATATTATAGCTAGTCCAACTAAACTTAATACTGCGTTTTTACTAATTTTCATTATGTTTCCTCCAGATTATTTATATTCTTAGGAAATTTATTTCAAAACACTTCTTATATTATATCATTTTATTGCAATAAATATAGTACATAAAACTAAAATTTTAAAGAGGTATTTATAATACCTCTTTAAAATTTTAGTGGATAAGATATTAGTATTTCTAGGTTCCCACTAACTTCATATTCTTTTATTGTAGCTGGTATTAGAAAACTATCTCCTTTTTTAATAACTTCAGAAAAACCTTCTCCCTCAATTTTCCCCTCTCCATCTACACATGTGAAAATTTCAAAGTTTTTTAAATTTCCTTTATTTTTATAACTATTTGTTACTATACATTTATCTACTCCAAAATAATCAGTTGTAAAAATATTAGTATACTTATAGTCTAAATAATCTTTATAATTTTCACAAGCTTTCTCTAATTTTAAATTAAAATCAATAACATCTAAAGATTTTTCCACATGTATTTCTCTATCTCTTCCATAATCATAAACCCTATATGTTATATCACTATTTTGTTGTATTTCTGCTATTATAATACCTGTACATATAGAATGTACTAATCCACTTTTAATTAAAAAAGCATCTCCTTTTTTAACTTTTATTTTATTTAAACATTCTTCAACTTTTCCATCTTCAATAGCTTTCTCAAACTCTTTCTTGGTACAACCATTAGTTCCTACTATTAATTCTGCATTTTCATCAGCATCTATTACATACCATACTTCTGTTTTTCCAAGAGAATTTTCATACTTTTTTGCATATTCATCATTAGGATGAACTTGTACTGATAAATTTTCTCTAGAGTTTATTAATTTAACTAGTAATGGAAAAGTTTCATTAACTATAGTATGTCCAAATATTTCTTTTGAGTAATCTTTTATTAATTCCTTAAAAGTTTTTCCTTTTAAATAACCATTTTCTACCACCCCAGTACCATTCTCATGGCAAGCTATATCCCAACTCTCTCCTATATTACCATCTGGTAAATTATCTCTAAAACGTTCTAGGTCACGTCCACCCCATACTTTTTCATAGTAAATATTTTTAAATTTAATTGGATACATATATTCCCCACTTCCCCATTGTTATATTATGTCATCCTATTAATTTTCTGATATAGCTACTTCTTTAAGTTCATCCTTTTTAACTTCTTCATTATTTATTCTTGCTAATACACCTGAAAGATATTCCTTAAACTCTTCTTTAAGTTCATCTCTTCTTAAAGCATACTCTATAGTAGCTTGTAAATATCCAAGTTTGTCTCCTACGTCATATCTTTTACCTTTGAAATTGCATGAATATATAACTTCATGTTCCATTAAAGTTGTCAATGCATCAGTTAATTGAATTTCATTACCCTTTCCTGGTTTTGTATTCTCCAATATATCAAAAATAGCAGGTGTTATTATATATCTTCCTAATATTGCAGTATTTGATGGAGCTTCTTCTATAGAAGGCTTTTCTACTAATCCTTTTACCTTCATAACTCCATTTTCTATATTAACTCCATCTACTATTCCATATTTTGAAACATGTTCCCTTGGTATAGTTTGTACACCTAAAATACTTGTTTTATATTCTTTATAACAATCCATAAGTTGTTTTAAGCAAGGTTCATCTTCTCCTGTATATACTATATCGTCACCAAGCATAACAGCAAATGGCTCGTTATTAACAAATGTTTTTGCTCTTAAAATAGCATCTCCTAAACCTCTTGGCTCTTTTTGTCTTATAAAATATATATCTACCATATTAGAAATATCTTGAACTAATTTAAGCATTTCTTCTTTACCACTTTTCTCAAGTTCAAGTTCAAGTTCAATAGACTTATCAAAATGATCTTCTATACACTTTTTACTTCTTCCTGTAACAATTAGAATTTCTTCTATTCCAGAAGCTACTGCCTCTTCTATTATATATTGAATTGTTGGCTTATCTACTATTGGTAGCATTTCCTTTGGTTGTGCCTTAGTTGCTGGCAAAAATCTTGTCCCTAATCCTGCAGCTGGTATTACAGCTTTTCTAATATTATTCCCCATTCTACACTCCTTAATTTTAAAACTTTATAATAATTTTATCATAATATTCTACAAACTGGAACTATTTAATTATATATAAAATTATGAAGGGCTTCTACATTAGGTTCCACATCCCAATTTAAATGGTATACACCATCTGTAAAATCTGAAGTTGTTCCATCTATAGGCACCCTAAATTGTTTTATTTTATTAGAATCAACAAATACAGCAAATTTACCTATATCCAAAATTTCAGAAGTATTTAAATTTGTAGTAATATTTGATGATAAATCTGAAATTACCTTTGGATAATCAAAAACAGATATATCTTTTAACTTACTAAACATAGCAAAGATCACATTTCTCATTCTTTCTGTTCTTTTAAAGTCACTATCTATTATTCTTATTCTTGAATATGCTAAAGCTTGTTCTCCTGTTAAAAGAACATCTCCAAAATTATCAATTAAATCTGTTTTTCCATCACCAATTATTTTTTCATTAGCTATTTCTCTTTCAGCTTCTGTAATATTAATATTAACTCCACCTAAATAATCAATTATATTAGTAATTCCATCAAAATCTACCTTAATATATTTATTAATATCTAAGTTAAACATTTCATTTACCTTAGCTATACTTAACTCCACACCCCCAATATTATAAGCATAGTTTATTTTATCTGCTTCACCCTCTAATTCTACATAAGTATCTCTCATTATTGATGTAAGCTTAATTGCATTATTTCCCTTATCTAGTGATAAAACCATAATTGCATCTGATGCATTTTCATCCTTATCTACACCTAATATTAAAATATTTTCTATATTTTTTTCTTTACTCTTTTCTTTAATTTCAGTAGAAATATTTAGTTCCTTTTCTTCATCTTCTATTTGTAAATGACGTGTAGTTATATTATTCATATAATTATAAGCCCATATACTTCCACCTACACATATAATAAGAATAATTCCTACTATACTTAATATTATTTTTAGTACTTTTTTCATCGTTTATCCTCCTTTTTTGATATTATATCACATATTAATTTATTTTTAGAAGGATATAACTATATATTAAACTCTTGCTACTTCCCTAATATTATTATTTATAAGATTTACCTCACTAGCTTTCATATTTTCTATCCTTATTAATTTATCACAATAAGGAAGTATAGAATCTCTGTGAGTAATTATTATACAAGTTGATTTTCTATCTAAATTAGAAATAGAATTTAATACTTTTATCTCAGTTTCAGCGTCTAAAGCAGATGTTGCTTCATCTAATATCATTAAAGGAGCATTTCTAATTAATGCCCTAGCTATAGCTATTCTTTGAGCTTGTCCTTCAGATAAGCCATGACCACGTTCTCCAATTAAGGTGTTTAATCCATGTTCTAAATTTGAAACAAACTCTAAAGCACATGCCTTTTTTAATGCTTCATTTACTTCTTCAATAGTTGCATCTTCTTTTCCTATTCTTATATTCTCTAAAATAGTACCACTAAATAAAGTATTTCCTTGAGGTATATATCCAATAATATCTCTTATATCTGGAGATAATATCTCCCTATTGCCCATACTATCAAATATTTTAATTTTACCTTTGTCTGCTTCTAAGAAGTTTAATATTAATCTTATAAGAGTTGTTTTTCCACAGCCTGATTGTCCCATTATAGCTACCTTTTCACCTGGGTTTATTGTTAAATTAATATTCTCAAGCTTTTTACTATCTCCATAAGAAAAATCTAAATCTGTTATTTTAATTCCTGCTCCTCCTACTAAGTAATACTTTCCTTCTCTCTTCTCCTTTTCTAATTTATCTATTTCCATTATTCTTCCTGCAGATGCTAATACAGAAATAACCTTAGGAATCATTTGTGCTAATGATACAATAGGTCTTTGAACTTGAGAAACTAATGAAAGAAAGGCTGTCATAGTACCATAAGTTATTAAATTCTTTGAAAGCTTAATAGCTCCCATAATAAATGCAAATAAATATCCTCCAGAAAAGGCTAGTCCTATTAATCCATTAGCTAAAACATTCATTCTATTTTTTCTAATAATCCAGCTCATACGCTCTCTACCGATTTCTTCTAATTCTTTTTTGCTCTGCTTTTCATAAGAAAAAGCTTTTATTACATTTATATTAGATATATTTTCTTGTAAAAAAGAACGATACTTAGACTCAGATTTTTGGACTTTTTCCTGATAATACTTTAATTTAGATCCTGCAACTATACTTATTGCTGCTGTTGCTGGCCCTAATATTATTGCAAAGCATGCAAGATATTTATCATAATGCCATAATAAAAGAAATGCTGAAATTATTTGAACTATTAATGTTATAAAGAATATACAAATTGATGTTATTCCTTCACTTACATTATTTATATCACTAGTTAAACGAGTTAATAAATCTTCACTATGATACTTTTTTACAACTTGCCATTTAGTATTCATAATATTTTTATAAACTTCTGTTCTAAATCCAAATGCAAACTTTTCGTTAATAAATGTATTATAAATATAAGATAATGCATTAATAGAAAGAGATATTAAACTTAAGCTTATAACTAAAGTTATACAAAATACCATTCCTGAAGATTGGCTTGCTCTATCTACTACCCACTTATTAGCTACTGAAGAAAATACACCTATTAAAGTCACAATTATATCTAAAAACATTAATAAAAATATTCTGCCTTTATATGGCTTAGCTTGTTCAATGATCCATAGTAATTGATTTTTATGATTTCTTCTGTTTCTAAAAATACATTTTATTTTATCTATCATAGTGCTTTACCCCCTATTTATAATTTCTTTTTTATTAAATGCAAATAATATCTTATAGGTCTTAATAACATCCATATGTAAACTATAAATCTGTAAATAGCATTACTACATAATATCTCCTTCCCATTTCTTTCAATCTTATATACTACTCCTATTACTTGATTATTATCTACAACTTCTGTCCATGCTTGTGCATCTCCATTCATAATAAATTTATTATTAGATAAGATTTTATATACTCTATGAAGAATATACTCACCTTTTTCTCTCTTAATAAATACTATATCTCCTTTTTTTATATTCTTAGCTCTTTTTAAAAATACACTATCTCTTTCATTCTTTAATATAGGTGACATACTATTTCCTGTTACTAATAGCTTAAACTCCCCATTGCTTTCAATAATATCTTTTATTAAGGGAACTAGTTCTCTACCTTGTAAGGCTAAAATTTCTTCCATATTTTCACCTCATCATCTTAAACTTAAAGCCCACATTCATATATGTGGGCTTTATTTAATAATTTTACAATTAGTTCAATATACTCTTTTTTCATTATATAGATTTCCTTATGCTAACTAAAAATTTTATTTTTAAGTAAATCTACTGCTTCTTTATCTGGCCTACATGATAAAAGATATATTGGTACCTCTTTTATTATTAGTCCTACAGTATCTAATACTAATGACATAATGTTCTTGTCCCAATATGGATAATATACATGTGTTCCAAATAACTCTATTGCTTCAAACTCTGATAATTTTCTTATTTTATTTTCTTTACTTTGTTCTAACACTACAATAGCCTTTAAAGGAACTTTAATATTCTTAACATAAGGTGAAGAACCACTCCATAATGATCCATAAACTTTAGTTTCTTTTTGATAATAGCGTATAAATGCTTTATCTCCATTAATAATCT
>JAFADP010000169.1 GCA_023424785.1 Bacillota bacterium | reverse complement strand
TCTTCTTCGCTTTTATTATTTTCTAAAGATGGTTTTTCTTCTAGTTGAATAATAACTCTTACTACTTCATCTTCTTCAAGTTCTTCATTGCTTTGTATATTTAATGAATTATTATTATTAAGTCCTTCTAATGCTTCTTTCATTGTATTTTTTGTTACATTAGTGCTTGCCTTTGAAAATGTAAGGTTTAAATTAAAAGTAAAAACTAAAGTTGTTAAACATATGAATACTAAAATTATTTTACTGTATTTTCTCATATTAACCCCCTTATATTAAATAAATTAATACCTTACTACATTATATGTAAATAATTTCAATAAATTACTACAAAGAAAAAGTGTAAGCAATTTCTTAAACTACTTACACTTTTATTTTTGAACTATTTATTTTTAATACCTAGTCTTTTTAACTCATCTTCTGTGTTAAGATTATTATAAATACCATCAGAAATATTTAAATGTTTTTTTATCATTTCATCAATATATTTTACTCTTATTAATACTTCATTCTTTACAGACTCTTCTATATATTTAAACTTCTTTTCATAAACATCTAAAAATAACCCACAAGCTTGACCATTTACTAGTCTTCTAATTAAAGCTCCTTCTGGTAGATTTTCATAGTTGTTTAAGTACAATACTTTTTCTAATATATCATCATCAATATTAAGAGTACATGCTGTTAATATTAAAGTTACCTTTTGACTTTCACTTAATACATGCTCTAAATTCTTAATATCTATTAATGTAAGTAAAATATCTGCACAATTACTATATCTTCCTTGTTTATAATAAGCTAAATACATATTATAATTCTCTAAAATAATATCTTTATTATCATCTTTTTTATGTACTTCTTTATTTGAACTATCTTTACTTTGTAATGTATATCCATATGGATTATTAATTAATGTATCCATTTTATTTTGAGATATATATGCAAAGTCACATTTACTACATACTTCACCATTAACAAGTAAATATCTTTCTCTTTTTAAATTATCAAATAGTCTTATGTATACATCAGCTCTTTTTAGTTGTTCTTTATGAATAGGACATATTCCTCTTCTAGAAACTTCTACTTTATAATAAACATTATAGAATACCTCAGGTAAAATACTTTCTAGTCTATTTATCATATTCTTACTAATATTTTTAATATTAAATTTATTTTCATGAATATATAAAGTACTTGGTATAATAACAATTCCACCTTCATTAGTACTTCTATCATTAATTAAGGTTTTAATTAATGCACTCTCTGGTGTTTCACTAACATATAAGCTTTTAATATAAGGATGAAGTGTTACTATTTCTTCAAACATATTATAAAAGAAGCTTATAATCATTAAAGAATATGCTTCATTAATATCTAAAAACTTATTGCTTAAATCAAAATTTTCTAATATTACTTTTAATTTATCTTGAACAACACTGCTTTTATCTCCATTTAAAGTTAGTTTTAATACTTTTGGAGAATCTCTAAAGAATAAGTCTTCTACTTCATAAATTGCATCTTTTAACTTTCTTATCTTGTGACTATGTTCTGCTTCTTTATCAAGTTTTAATTTTGACTCTAAAAACTTAACTCTTTCATCAAGTAAATCTATAGATTTCTTTTGTTCCTCAATTATATATTCCTTATTATATAATTCATCATTTTTATTTTTAATTTCCTTATCTAACTTCTCAATTTCTTTTTCTAAAGAATTAATCTTTAAATGTAAATCATCTATATAAACTTCGTACAGTTCATCTACTCTCTTTTTTTCTAATAATAAATCCTTATATTCCATTTTAAAACCCACCTATTTTTTAACTTATATTAATAATCTCCTTGAAAATTAGAACTTTGTAGTCATATAAAAATTATATCATATTTTGCTCACATATTTCTATTACATCTTCGCATGTTACTAAATTTAGAATAATAATTTTAAGCTAAAAATTAAGAAAGCCTAGATTTTTTCTAAGCTTCCTTAAAAAGATATGCATTAACTAAATCATAGTTCTTGAATCTAAATCTAAGATTAATAAGAATATTTGTTATATACTTAATAACCTTCTTTTTCAATATTATTTATTATATTTATAATATCCTTTCCATATTTACTGCATTTTACATTGCCAAAACCTTTTATGTTCCTTAGTTCTTCTATAGTTTTGGGTTTTACTTTTATAATATTTTTAAGTTCTGTATTGTTATATAAAAAATATGGCTTTACATTTTCTTCTTTACTTTTTTCATATCTATATTTTTTTAATGCTTTGTATAACGGAGTTTCTTCTATCTTATCTTCTTCTATAATTGTCTTTATTTTAACATTGTCTTCTACTTTATTAAGTTTATACTTTTTTTCATAATCTACTTTTTTCTCAGTATTGTATTTCATTAATGTTTTAGAGATTTTATACATACACTCTTCTGAAAACTCATTATTAGTTAAATTGTGTAATTCTTTTATCTTACTTATTAATTGATCATGTCTTATTATTTTTTCTTTTATTTCTTCACTTGCATATTTTGTACTAATAATAGCTTTTGGATTTGTAAATACAACTAAGTTTTTTAATGTATATTCTTTTTCTTTTGATATTATATTTTCTTTTATAAGAATACTTTTTACAAGCTCTAAATGTCTTTCATTTTGTACTATAGGACTATACATACCTTCTTTTTTATATGTTTTACCACTAGAGTTTTTAAAATATCTTATAAAGCTTCCATTATCGGTTATTACTATATCTCCAATTAAATTAGTACATTCTAAAACTATAATAAAATTACTATCAATAACTACAGCATCAATTTTTGAAGTAAGTTTATTCACTTGAAAATATAAATCCTGTAAAATTAATATTGGCATATGGGAATTTTCCAATTCATATTCTACTGTTCTTTTTCCCATTATTCCATAACTAATTAACTTTAAGTCCTTTTCTATATTGTCAACTTTATCTTCTGGTGCACTCTTTAATAATTCTTCTAATTCTTTAATTACTTTATTATCTTCATCTAATCTCTTTATAAATTTAGGTTCACTAAAAGATAGTTCTTGTACTTCATTAATTTCTTTATTATTTTCACTTATTAAATGTTTTATTTTATTAAAAATCCCCATATTCTCTATTCTCCATTAATTTAACTTTAATTCTTATTACTATTTTTAATTATTCCAATTACTACTCCTATAATACTAAGTTGTCCTTCTTCAAGCATTATTGGTTCATACTCATCATTTTCTGGAACTAATAATACTTTTCCTCCCATTGTTTTATAAGTCTTTAAAGTAGCTTCTCCTTCCACATCTACTGCAACAATTTCCCCAATATTACATGAACTTTGTCTTTTAATTAATACATAATCTCCATTTAAAATATTTTTATTTTTCATAGATTCTCCTCTTACCTTTAAAATAAAAATATCTTCAGTCTTTCCAACCCATTGTTGTGGAAGATAATAATTCCCTTCAAATGATGAGTTTATTGGAATAGGACTTCCTGCTGCTATTTCATTAAATATCGGTATTTCTCTTATTTCTTCTGCTTTTATTTCCACTCCATTTTCTTCTATATATAATTCCTTTGGATTTGAAGAATCTTTAATTAATTCATGTGTTGTATTCCACTTTAAATTTATATATTCAATAGTTTCTAATGAAGATGATATCATCGATGAAGTAAACTTTGGAATATCTACAATCTCTTCTAATTTATTATTTATAATAATAATCTCATTCCCATCACTAACTACTCCAAATTTAGCACTTGGACAATTTGCCATATAACTTTTAATTTGACCTAGCCCATCTTTAATACCTTTTCCCCATTGCTTTGTTTCAATTAAAATATATGGTCCTTTATTTTTATCTACGGACACTGCTATATCCACAAATCCATAAGTTGAACCTATAAACACTTTCTCTTCTATATTAATTAAATCTAGTGGATATTTATAAGTTTCTATAAGTTCTCTTAAAAACCACTGTCTTACCTTTTCCTCTTCACTATAAATATCCTTTATTTTATGAGATAAAACATAACTTTCTATAGGAATCTGAGAAATTCTTCTTACTTCACATTCACTTTTTATTCTTAAATATTTATAATCAATATCTTTTATAAACTTTGATGGTACTCCTTCACTTGTAATAAACAGCTTTTCAGTAGCTCTTGTCATACCAACGTAAAATAATTTTCTTTCTCTTGATTCAATTGTTTCATCATCTTCAATTTCTTTTGCATAAGTTTTAAAAGGCATGACTTTAGAATTTACTCCTATCATTATTACTACTTTAAACTCTAAGCCTTTAATTGAATGCATAGTTACAAGTTTTACACATTCCTTTCCAAAATTAAAGTCATCTTTTCCATTAAATATTTCACAAGGTATATTATTTTTTTCTAGGTACGTTCTCATCTCTTTTAACTGATTAGATAATCTTGCAATAATAACAATATCTTTATAATTGTAGCTTTTAATAAGATTACTTTTAATTAAGTTGCAAACAAAAGCTCCTTCCTTCTCTTTATTATTAAAACTTCTATAAATAGGATATTGTCCTTGTCTATCAATTAAACTTGGCTTAACAAAATTACTATCCTCAATTAATTCCTTATCCTTTTGAATTAAACTAAAAGCTGCTTGTGCTATTTGTGTTGTTGTTCTATAGTTTTTACTAAGTGATGATGATTTTCCTTTCATATCATAACCAATAGAAGAAAAGGATCTATTTTTTACAAGCCAAGCTTGGGAATAAATACTTTGCGCAACATCTGCTATAAAAGTAATACTGGAGTACTCTTTTTCATTATAAAGTTTCTTTAAAAATTCTATTTGAACTCTAGATAAATCTTGACTCTCATCAATTAAAATATGAGTGTACTTTTTAATTGGATTTTTTCCTGCTTCTTTTAATGCAATTAACAATACATCTTGAAAATCCACCTTATTATTCTTTAATAAAATTTCATTATAATTAAGCATAATTTCAAAAATAGCATTTCTCTTTTCAGAATTTTTTCTAAGCTTTTGAGGTCCATCACTATTTGCTTTCATAACTCTTCCTATTCTATCTACATTTTGATACTCCTCAATTTCCATATAGTTGCACCCTTTAATCCAAACTATTTCATCATTAATAAAAGATAGTAGCTTAGGAGATATTATATTAATATGAGGATATTTTTTACCAACTATAGTTATAGCTTCAATAAGAGCTTGTTGAATATCATTTCTACTTGCTATTGATAAACTTAAATTATTTTCTTTTTTATATTTATTAAAATAAGAAACACTTAAAGAATCTACTGTACTTATATCTAACTTTAAATCCTTATTGTCATCAAAAAATCCTGATTGCACTTCTAATTCTTTTTTACTACTTTCATATATATATTCAACATACTTACTTAAAGATTTATTATAAGTTGCCATTAATACAAAATCATCTTCTTCAATACAATAATGATTAAGCAATAATGGAATTCTATTTACTGCTACTGTAGTTTTACCTGATCCTGCTACTCCTTTAATAAGAGTATGACCACTTGGCTTACTTTCAATTATTCTTTTTTGTTCTACATTTAATTGCATAATCATCCCTCTTTTTCCGCATTGTTCAATATAATTGTACTATAATAAATAATTAACTGTAAAGGATTTAAAATACATATAGTATACTTTTATACAATTATCTAACATCCTTATATTATTGACACCTAACTTTAGTTATACTAAAATGACTATTGGTATATTATACAATTTAAAATTACAAAGGAGGAATTATGGATGGAACAAGTTTTACCCAAAGAAGATAGAAATCCTCTTGCTACAGAAAAAACAAGTAAGCTTATTTTAAAATTTGCAATACCAAGTATTATAAGTGGACTTGTTAATGCCTTATATAATATTGTAGATCAAATTTTTATAGGGCAAGGTGTTGGTGTTATGGGAAATGCAGCAACAAACGTAGCTTTTCCAATAACAACCTTATGTACCGCTCTAGCTCTTTTATATGGTGTAGGAAGCTGTTCAAACTTTAGTTTAAATTTAGGAGCTAAGAAAAAAGATGAAGCTGCTAAGTTTGCTGGAAATGGTGTTTTCTTAATGTTAGTAAGTGGTTTAGCTTTAGCTATTATTATAAATATCTTTCTTAATCCACTAATGAAAGCATTTGGAGCATCAGAACAGGTATTGCCTCTTGCACTTACTTATACAAAAATTACATCCTTAGGTATACCATTTATGATATTTACTGTAGGATTTAGTACATTAATTCGTTCTGATGGAAGTCCTACATATTCAATGTTTTGTACTCTTATAGGTGCAATATTAAATATTATTTTAGATCCACTATTTATTTTTAAATTTAATATGGGAATATCAGGTGCAGCATGGGCAACTGTTATTGGTCAATTTGTATCTTTTATTTTTGCTTTTTCTTATTTATTTAGATTTAAAAATATGAAGTTAATAAAATCATACTTTATACCTAATTTAAATTATATAGCTAAAATAGCAACTTTAGGTATGGCACCTTGTTTTAATCAACTTGCTATGATGCTTGTTCAAATAACTATGAATAATACTTTAACTTACTATGGTGCATTATCTAAATATGGTAGTGATATTCCACTAGCTTGTGTAGGTGTTATATCTAAGGTAAATATTATTTATATAGCCTTAGTAATAGGAACATCTCAAGGATGCCAACCAATTATGGGATATAATTATGGTGCAAAAAATTATGAAAGAGTTAAAAAGTCATTTTTACAATCATTTAGTGTTATAATGGTAATTTCCCTTTTAACTTTCCTATGTTTTCAATTATTCCCACGCCAAATTATAAATATATTTGGTAAAGGTGATGAATTATATTATGAATTTGGAATAAAATACTTTAGAATATTTATGTTCTTTACATTTTTAAATGGTATTCAACCAATATCATCTTTCTTATTTACATCAATAGGAAAGGCTAAGAAAGGTGTTGTAATATCTCTTACAAGACAAATAATATTTTTATTACCTTTAATAATAATATTCCCTAAGTTTATAGGAATTGATGGTGTAATGTATGCAGGTCCAATTGCAGATTTTGCAGCTGCAGCCTTATCAATATTTCTATTAGTTAAAGAAATTAAAAGTTTAAATAACAAAATACTTATGGAAAAATAAAAAAGGAGCTTTAATGCTCCTTTTTATTTTATCCTATTAATGCTGATAGAGATGTTAAGAAACCAGTGAAGTTTCTATAACATATAAAACAACATACTATAATTATTATAATACCTAAAATATTACTAACAATACCATTCTTATATTCACCCATTTCCTTTGAGTTAATACAGTATAATATGAAGAATGCTATTAGTGGAAGAATAATTGCATTAGCTGCTTGTGCTACTAGAATTAATTCTGTTGGACTACTTCCAAATTGTATTGCTAAAAATGCCCCAATAACTATTACTACAGCCCAAATTAATTTAAACTTTATATTAGTTAAATCTTTTTTCATTCCTAATACACCAGTTGTAGCAAAAGCTGCTGCAAGAGGTGCTGTAATTGTTGAAGTAAATCCTGCTGCAAGTAATCCTATGGCAATAAACCATTTTGCCCATGAACCTAATATAGGCTCAACAGCAGCTGCTAAACTTGCTCCATTTACAACTTCTGTACCAGTTCCATAAAGGTTAGCACTTGCAACTATTATTATAGCCATAGATACTAAACCACCTAATCCAATTGATAAAACTGTATCTAATCTTGCATTCTTTAAATCATCTTTATTTTTCCATCTTTCTGCTGAAGAAGATGCATGTAAAAATAAATTATAAGGAACTACTGTTGTACCAATAAGACCAACTACTGTCATTAAGTTATTTTCTCCAAATGATGGTGTAAACATCCCCTTAAATACAGCTCCCCAATCTGGAGATGATGCAATAGCAATTACTATAAATACTACTGCCATTAATATAACAATACCAGTTAATACTTTTTCTATCTTTTTATAATTACCACTCCATAGTAGTATAAATGCTAATGCTGATATTATAATAACAACTATGCTTATAGATATATTTGGGAATATTACCTTTAATCCCATTATACCTCCAGTTATATTTCCTGTTTCATAAGCAGTATTTCCTATAAATATTGCTGTAATAACTATAGCTATAGTTATTAATTTTAAAAATGGATTAACTATTTTTTCACGAATATTTTCTCCAAGACCTTTTTGTGTTACAATACCAAGTCTTGCTGACATTTCTTGAAAAATAATTGTAGCTATTGTTGAGAATAGCATTGCCCATAGTAATGTATAACCACTACTTGCTCCTGATGCTGTACAAGTTGTAACTGTTCCTGGTCCTATAAATGCTGCTGCAACAAGTGCACCTGGACCTATATTCTTTAGTCTTTCTAAAAACTTTTTCATGTGTTTTACCCCCTTCTTATAATTTTTATTTATATATAATTATTAAATTATATTCTTTAATGGTTCAATACTAATATTTTCTTCTTCTAATCTTTGTTTTATAGTTTTAACAAATTCTAATGCTCTTATATTATCTCCATGAACACATATAGAGTCAACCTTTATTGATATTTCTTTTCCACTTATTGATGTTACTTTTTGATGTTTTACTGCTTTTATAACTCTTTCTATTGCTAAGTTCTCATCATGAATAACTGCTCCATCTTTACTTCTTGCAACTAATGAACCATCATCTTCATAGGCTCTGTCTGCAAAAAATTCATTAGCCACTTTAAGTCCTACATCTTTTGCAGCATTAATAAGTTCGCTTCCTGCAAGGCCTAAAAGAATTATATTTTTATCAAACTCATATATTGCAGTACAAATAGCCTTTGCTAAATCATAATCTTTTCCAGCCATATTATATAAAGCTCCATGAGGCTTTACATGTTGAATTTCTACATTGTACTTTCTACAAAATCCATATAAGGCACCTAATTGATATGTTACATAATTTTTTGCTTCTTCTGGTGTAACATTTATATTTCTTCTTCCAAAGCCCATTAAATCAATAAAACCTGGATGTGCTCCAATTCCTATTTTATATTCTTGTGCTCTTTTAATAGTTTTATTCATAACTATAGGATCTCCTGCATGAAAACCACATGCAATATTTGCTGAAGAAATAAGTGGAATTATTTCTTCATCCATTCCTATTTTGTAATTTCCAAAGCTTTCTCCTAAGTCACAGTTTAAATCAACTTTAATCATATTTCTACTCCTTATAATTAAGTAAATTTTCTATAAAACCTGTATCTGCATTCCCTTCACAGAATGTTGGATTTTTAAATATTAAATATTGGAAATTAACATTTGTTGATATTCCTACAATAACAAGTTCATCTAATGCAGTCAACATTCTTTTAATTGCAGACTCTCTATCTTTTCCATGAACTATAATTTTAGCAATCATAGAATCATAATCAGAAGGAACAGTATAACCTTCATATATAGCAGTATCTACCCTTACTCCATTTCCTCCTGGCAGGTGAATATGCTTTATAAGTCCAGGACTTGGTCTAAAATTCTTTTCTGGAATTTCAGCATTAATTCTACATTCTATAGCATGACCTGTAATTTTTATATCTTCTTGAGTAAATGAAAGCTTATTTCCCATAGCAACTTCTATTTGACTTTCAATTAAATCAATACCTGTTACCATTTCTGTTACTGGATGCTCTACTTGAATTCTTGTGTTCATTTCCATAAAGTAGAATTCTCCATTTTGAGAAACTATAAACTCAATAGTTCCAACACTATAATATCCAACAGCTTTAGCAGCAAGTACTGCTACTTTATTCATTTTTTCTCTTGTTTCTTCATTAATAGCTGGTGATGGTGATTCTTCTATCATTTTTTGATGATTTCTTTGAACAGAACAATCTCTATCTCCTAATGCAACTACATTTCCAAATTTATCACCAATAATTTGTATTTCTAC
>JAFADP010000158.1 GCA_023424785.1 Bacillota bacterium | reverse complement strand
ATCTATTTATTAAGATAGCTAATATTACAGCTATTACTATAGGTATAATCCACTCATTAAAGAAATTTGATTTCTTTACGTCTTTACTCACTCTTCCCACATACCTTTCATTAAACTATTAATTTTGCTTTTTCTTTCTTTTGTAGCAACTTCATCTACATAAAATGAATTATTGCACATTATCACTACGTCGCCATCCCTAGGTTGCTTATGAAATAAATCTATATCTATTAAAATTATATCCTTTTTATCATCTTCTAAAACAACAGATTTATTTTCTATTCTATCTACTATAAATCTTTTATTCCTCATAACAGCTAGCAATGATTGCTAAATCCACCTTTCATTTTTTCATTAATTAAAGTTGAAAAAAACTTTACTAACACAAGCTCTTTTTATTTCAATTTTAATAACTGATTATAAGTATATCACAATTAATTAATAACTAATAGTATTACTCTTCATTATATATTATAATTGTGTCAGTTTTGTTACAAAAAATAGCTATATCAAATTATTTTGATATAGCTATTAATATTAAGTTTACCACTTGAATATAAACTTAATCTAAACTTCTAAAGCTAAGAGTTCCTCATAACTTTGTCTCTTTGATACTACTCTAGCAACTCCATCTTTTACAAACACAACTGCCGCTCTTGGATTTTTATTATAGTTACTAGACATTGAAAATCCATATGCACCTGTTGAAAATACTGCTAATATATCTCCTATATTAGGAGTTTGAATACAAATATCATTAATAAAAATATCTCCTGATTCACAACATTTACCTGCTATTGCAACTCTATCATTACATTTATCAGTAATTTTGTTTGCTATAGCCATTTCATACTTAGCTCCATATAAGGCTGGCCTTATATTATCTGTCATTCCTCCATCTACTGAAACATAAGTCCTAACTCCTTCAATTTCCTTAATTGCTCCAATTGTATAAAGAGTAGTTCCTGCATTTCCTACTATGGACCTACCTGGCTCTATAGTTAAAATAGGTCTTTCTATATTTAGTTTCTCACATACTTCATCTACTTTATTTAATATAGAAGTGCAATAATCCCTTGTTTCTTTTGGTTTATCTTCATCGGTATAATGTATACCAAATCCACCACCCAAATCTAATTCAGGTATTATATGTCCTGTTTCTTCTTTAATATCCTTTATAAAACCAAGCATAACTTCAACTGCATCCTCATAAGGCTGTATCTCAAAAATTTGTGAACCTATATGACAATGCAATCCTCTTAAATTTAGATTTTCACAATCTAATGCTAATTTTACAGCATTCATTATTGTCTCTCCAACTGGTGCAAATCCAAACTTAGAGTCTATTTGTCCTGTTTTTATATAATCATGAGTATGAGCTTCTATTCCTGGTGTTAATCTTAAATATATATTTTGCTTTTTATTATATTTCTTAGCTATTTCATTTAGTCTTTTCATTTCATCTAAATTATCAACTACAAATATTCCAACACCTAGCTTAACACCTAATTCAACTTCATTTAAACTCTTATTATTACCGTGGAAATATACTTTATCTAAAGGAAATCCTGCTTTATAAGCTGTATATAATTCTCCTCCTGATACTACATCTAAATAAAGCCCTTGTTCATATATAAGCCTACACATTGCCTTTGTTAAAAATGCTTTACCTGCATAAGCTACTCTATTATTATTTTCTAAACATTTAAAATCTCTATAATATTTTTTACATGTGTCTATTAAAAGACTTTCATCCATTACATATAGTGGTGAACCAAATCTAGCCACTAACTCTGTTGAACTAACTCCCCCTATAAATAGCTCATTTTCTTTAATTTCCATTGCCCCAAATAATTTCATTGCTATTGCCTCCAATTAATTATGAATTACTAATATAAAAACTACCACTATAAAAACCCATAGTGGTAGTTTTGCTTATTAAAATGCAATTTTTTTATCTAAAATAAATTCAATCATCTAAATTGAATAATTTAATAATCGCACCTTTTTAGCACTCCACTTTCGTGACAGTTATGCATATGTTATATGCATACCCAGAAATAACCCTTTACATAAGTTATTACTTCGGCTGTTATACCTTTCATAAATGATCCTTGCCTGTCGGCTCCTATTTACTACTATTTATAAACAGCACCTCTAACATAGGTATTCTATTAGCTTCTATATTATATGTTTATGTTTAATAATATGATACCATATAACCCAAATTATTCAACCATATTTTTAATATTATTCCATTTTAATTATTCACTTCTATATTTATCCATAAGAGTACTCATAGTATCTCCATTTGTTGGCGGCGTGTAAGTGATAGCATTAGCACCTGCTTCTATAGTTTTTCTTATGCTTTCTTCAGTTGGTCCACCTGTTGCTATAACAGGAAACTCAGGAAACTCTTCTCTTATCTTTCTTACTATTTCAGGAGTATTTTTCCCTCCAGATACATTTAATATTGTAGCTCCAGCTTCAATTCTTTCTCTTATATTCTCATTAATTGAAACTACTGTAACTATTAAAGGAAT
>JAFADP010000052.1 GCA_023424785.1 Bacillota bacterium | reverse complement strand
TATAAAACGAAACTTATTCAGTAGGAGTTTTTATCTCCTACTGAATTTAGCTGAGTTAATCTAGGGTCGTGTCCGTTGTTAGCTCCCTGTTATATAGAACAAGGGAGTGTTACAACGGTTAGACATCAGATAAAGGTATAAGGAGAGTTGATAATGGCTAAGATTGCAGTTATAAGTGCTATTCTAGAAAATCCAACTTCATGTCAAGAAGAGTTTAATTCTGTAGTAGCTTCTTTTAGAGGAAGTATAAAAGGGAGAATGGGAATTCCATGTGAAGGACAAATATCTGTTGTTTCAATAACAGTAATAGGAGAACTTGATGATATTAATGCTCTTACAGGAAGACTTGGCAATATTAGAGATGTAACAGTAAAGACAGCAATTGCAAAAAAGGAGATCTAGTATTGGACAATTTTAAAATAATAGATAAGCTATATGAAAATAATAATGCCTCAAGAGAAGAACTTATATTTCTACTTAAAAATCTTAATGAAGAATCTAAAAAATATCTTATAGAAAAATCCCACTTAACAAGAATGAAAACCTATGGCAATAAGGTGTATTTAAGAGGTTTAATTGAATTCACTAATTATTGCAAAAGAAATTGTACCTATTGTGGTATAAGAGCAGGTAATAAAAATGCAGAAAGATATAGACTAACAATTGATGAAATTTTAGAGTGTGCAGATCTTGGAGATAAATTAGGTTATAAAACCTATGTGCTTCAAGGAGGAGAAGACCCTTACTTTACAGATGATGTAATGGTAGAAATTATAACTAAGATAAAAGAGAAGTATCCTAATAACGCTATAACTTTATCCTTAGGTGAAAGGAGCTATGAGTCTTACGAAAGAATGTTTAAAGCAGGTGCTGATAGATATCTTTTAAGACATGAAACTGCTACAAAAGAAATTTATGATGAATTACATCCAGGAGCTAGTTTTGAAAATAGAAGAAAATGCTTAAGAGATTTAAAGAAAATAGGTTATCAAGTAGGTTCTGGCTTTATGATAGGACTACCTAATCAAAAGGAAGAAGACTTAGTAAATGATTTATTATTTGTTAAAGAGTTAGATCCTCATATGGTAGGGATAGGACCTTTTATATCACATAAGGATACTCCTTTAAAAGATGAGAAGAATGGAACTTTAGAAGATACAGTTACATTAATTGCACTTTTAAGATTATTATTACCTAATGCATTACTTCCTGCAACAACATCTTTAGGAACTATACATCCATTAGGTAGAGAACAAGGTATTAAAGCAGGAGCCAATGTGGTTATGCCTAATTTATCACCTACAAGTGTTAGAAAAAAATATGCATTATATGATGGAAAGATATGTACAGGTGATGAGGCAGCAGAATGTAGAGTTTGTATTGAAAGAAGAATTAACAATGCAGGCTTTGAAGTTGAAGTTACAAGAGGGGATAATATTAAGTGGAAAGAAGAAGCTATAAAAAATAATAAATATATATATGAATAGGAGAAGGGTAAATGTTTATTAATGAAGAATATATAGAGAATTTATTATTTGAAGCCAAAAATGCAACAAGAGAAGAGGTTAAAGAGGTTTTAATTAAGGCTAGAAAAAGAGAAGGATTAAATCATAAAGATATAGCCATATTGCTTCAAATTGAAGATGAAAATCAAATTAAAGAAATGTATGAAATTGCAGGCCAAATTAAACAAGATATTTATGGTAAAAGAATAGTTATGTTTGCTCCTCTTTATGTAAGTGATTATTGTGTTAATAATTGTGTTTATTGTGGCTATCACAGATGTAATGATTTTAAGAGAAGAAAAT
This sequence comes from Bacillota bacterium, assembly GCA_023424785.1. GTDB lineage: Bacteria > Bacillota > Clostridia > Clostridiales > Clostridiaceae > Clostridium. The sequence goes on along the minus strand of JAFADP010000052.1, from coordinate 33,414 downwards.
TAACACAAGAAGAAGTAGCAGAAGAAATAAGAATTTTAGAAAGTATGGGACATAAGAGATTGGCATTAGAATTAGGAGAAGATCCAGTAAATGCACCAATTGAGTATGTTTTAGAAACATTAAAGACTATTTATAAAACTCAAAAAGATAATGGAGAAATAAGAAGAGTAAATGTAAATATTGCAGCAACTACAGTAGAGGAATACAAAATGTTAAAAGAAGCAGGAATAGGTACATATATACTATTCCAAGAAACTTATCATAAAGCAACTTATGAAAAAATGCATCCAAATTGTAGAAAGAGCAATTATGAATATCATTTAACTGCTTTTGATAGAGCTATGGAAGGTGGAATAGATGATGTAGGAGCAGGAGTTTTATTTGGTCTTGCAGATCCTAAATTTGAAGTGTTAGGTCTTATGATACACAATGAACATTTAGAAGAAAAATATGGAGTAGGATTCCATACTATTTCTGTACCAAGATTAAGACCAGCAAAGGGAGTATCATTAGAAAACTTTCCTAATCTTGTTGATGACGAAATGTTTAAGAAAATAGTAGCTATAATTAGAATAGCAGTTCCATTTACAGGAATGATTATATCTACAAGAGAAGATGCACAAATGAGAAGAGAATTATTAAAATATGGAATTTCTCAAATGAGTGCAGGATCTAGCACCGGTGTTGGTGGATATAAAGATAGAGAAGAAGGTAATGAGACACCACAATTTGTAACTTCAGATGAAAGAAGTCCTCTTGCTGTATTAAAAGAATTAGTTGATGATGGATATATTCCAAGTTATTGTACTGCATGCTATAGAAGAGGAAGAACAGGGGAAAGGTTTATGAGTTTAGCAAAGTCAGGAGAAATACAATACTGCTGTGAGCCAAATGCATTATCAACAGTAGTTGAATATGCCTTAGATTATGGTGATGAGGAGTTTAAAGAAAAAGTAGAAAAATTAGTAGAAAATGAAGTAAGCAAAATGAAGAGAGAAGATATAAAGAAAACATTTTTAAATAATTTAGAGAGATTAAAAAATGGGGAAAGAGATTTATATTTTTAGGGAGGGTATAAATGAACACTACGCCTAATGCTAATAGAAAGCATATTGTTATTTATGGAAAAACAAATGCAGGAAAATCATCTTTAATAAATAAACTAGTGGGGCAAGAGGTAGCGTTAGTATCAGAAAAGGCTGGAACAACAACAGATCCAGTATTAAAAGCAATGGAGTTAATACCAGTAGGACCAGTGTTATTTATAGATAGTGCAGGAATAGATGATAAAACAGAACTTGGAAATTTAAGAATGTCAAAAACATTAGATCTTTTAAAGAGAACTGATATTGGAATTTACTTGATGGATATAGATGATATTGATGAAAGTGCTTTAAAAGATATGGAGCGTAATTTTAAAAAATATAATATTCCTAAATTATTAGTTTTTAATAAGTGTGATAAGGTATCAAAGGAAGTTATAGAAGATGTTAAAAGTAAATATCCAAAGGGTATATTTATTTCTGTAAATAATGACAATGGAATAGAAGAGTTAAAGAAAGAACTTATAGAAATATTAGAAAAAGAAGATGATGATATTTCTTTACTTGGAGACTTACTTCCTTATGGTTCTAGTGTGGTTATGGTTGTCCCTGTAGACTCAGAAGCCCCAAAAGGAAGACTTATACTTCCACAAGTTCAGTGTATAAGAGATTGTCTAGATAATGGATTAAAAAGTTATGTAGTTAGAGATACAGAACTTGAGGAGGCTTTAAAAGAATTAAAGCATGTTGATTTAGTTGTAACAGACTCTCAAGCTTTTAAGATAGTAGATGAAATAGTACCTAAGAATATTGCGTTAACAAGCTTTTCTATGTTATTTGCAAGACAAAAAGGTGATATAAATGAATTTATTAGGGGAGTAGAAGCTGTTAGAAAGCTAAAGCCTGGAGATAAGATATTAATTTCAGAAAGTTGTACACATAATATATCTCATGAGGATATTGGAAGAGTAAAAATACCAAAGTTATTAACTAATTATGTAGGTGGAGAATTAAATATTCATTTTAATGTTGGTCATGAGTTTCCAGAAGATATAGATGAATATAAGCTTATAGTTCACTGTGGTGGGTGTATGATAAATAGAAAAACTGTAGTTAATAGAATTAATATATGTAATGAAAAAAATATACCAATAACTAATTATGGAGTTATTCTATCATTTTTAACAAATACATTAGAAAGAAGTAAAACTATATTTAAATAAAAGAAAGTAGCTAAAATCTAGCTACCTTCTTTTATTTACTTGATTTTTAGAGGAATTCCAGCAGTAAGTAAATAAACATCATTACTCATTTTAGCCACAAGTTGATTAGCACGTCCTGCAATATCTCTAAAAATTGAGCCTAATCTATAAGGAGGAACTAAACCTAACCCTACTTCATTAGAAACAATTATTAATTCTTTATTATGTTCATTACAAACATTAATAAGTTTAAGAATTTCCTCAATTATATCTTTTTCTAATTTATCTATTTCACTTCTTGGAATTTTATCAAAATCACCATTATACTCTAATAAAATATTAGATATCATTAAAGTTAAACAATCCAATAGGATAACCTTACTATTTAAAAATTCTTCTTTTTTATATAAAAGTTGAAAATTCTTATATTCCTCTAAAGTATACCAACTTTTAGGTCTCTGTTCTTTATGTTTTTTAACTCTATCCTTCATATCATCGTCAAAAGGAATTGAGCTCGCTATATATAGAACATTAGAATTATGCAATTTCTGAAGTTCTTGAGCTTTTTCTTCACTAAAACTACTTTTTCCACTTCTAGCTCCACCAATTACTAAAATCATAATATCCCTCCTTTTATAGTATGAATATTACTATAAATAAATATAAAGTCAAATACAAATAAAATTAAAATTGAAAATAATGAATATATTATATAAATATTACTAAATTTGCGTTATAATTAGTAAATATAAAGGAGGTAGATATTTATGAGTAATTGGATAAATGAAGCAATATTTTATCATATTTATCCTTTTGGATTTTGTGGAGCTCCTTCTGTAAATAATGAAGGGATAGTTGTAAATAGAATTAAGAAGGTAGTTGAGTGGATACCACATTTAAAAAGACTTGGGGTAAATGCAATTTATTTTAGTCCTATTTTTCAATCTAGTGAACATGGGTATGATACTATAGATTATAGAGTAGTTGATAGAAGATTAGGAAGTAATGAGGATTTTAAAGCTGTATGTGAAGAACTACATAAAAATGGCATAAGAGTAGTGCTAGACGGAGTATTCAATCATGTAGGAAGAGAATTCTGGGCTTTTAAAGATATTCAAAAAAATGGACCAAATTCAAAATATGCTAGTTGGTTTAATAATATAAACTTTTCTCAAAGAAGTCCAGTAGGAGATAATTTCTCATATGAAGGATGGGAAGGGCATTTTAATTTAGTAAAGTTAAACTTAAAAAATCCAGAAGTAGTAAATCATATATTAGATGCTATAAATACATGGATTGAAGAATTTGACATAGATGGTATAAGATTTGATGTGGCTTACTGTATGGATGAAGATTTCTTTAGAGAAATAAATAAATTTTGTAAAAATAAGAAGAAGGATTTCTGGTTAATGGGAGAAATGATTCATGGAGATTATGCAAGACTTACAAAACCAGGAATGTTAGATTCAGTAACAAATTATGAGTGTTATAAGGGAATATACTCTTCTCATAATGATAAAAACTATTTTGAAATAGCATATTCACTAAATCGTCAGTTTGGCAATGGTGGAATATACGAAAATATATATACTTATAATTTTGTAGATAATCATGATGTTAATAGAATAGGAAGTACATTAACTAATGAAAATTATATTTATAATGTATATACATTATTATTTACAATGCCAGGAGTACCTTCAATTTATTATGGTAGCGAATGGGCTATAAAGGGAATTAAAGAAAATGGATCAGATGCAGGAATTAGACCATGTATAGAATTAAAGAATATGAATGATGAAAGTAAGTTAATAAAGCATATAGAAAAGCTTTCATATGCAAGAAAAAATTCTGAAGCATTAAGATATGGTAGCTATGAACAAGTATTAGTTAGAAATGAACAGTTTGTATATTGTCGTTCTCTTGGAGAAGATAAAGCATATGTACTTCTTAATTTATGTGATAAGGATCAATATTTAAACTTTAATGTAAATAAGAATAAAGAGTTTAAAGATTTATTAACTGGTGAAAAGGTTGTGGTAAATAATTGTAATGTAAATATTCAAGTACCAGCTTTTAGTGGAAAAATTTTAGTGGAATCAAGTTCCTTAGAAGATGAAGCTTTTATAGAGGAATTATCAGAACAAACAGATATTGAAGATAAGCATGAAATTATAAAAAAAGTTGAAGTTAAAGAAGAAAAAGATGAGGTAGTTGAAGAAAATAAAGAAATAGAAAAAGAGAAAACTACTTCAGAAGAAGAAACTAAAGAAGCAAAAATAAAAATATTGAATGATAAATTAGAGGCTCTTCAAATTTTATTAGATGAACTAAAAAGTGACATTAATGAACTAAAAAAATAGATATATAAATATAATGGAAGTAAGTAATAGGAGTAATTTATATTACTTACTTCTAAAATACCATATTATTGACTTTATGGAAAAATAGTGTAAAATAGTAGATGAAAATAATTTCATGGGGGTTGAGAAATATGAGGAATTTAAAAAAGATACTTTCATTGCTTCTTGCAATCGTATTCGTAGTAGCTTTAGTAAAATTACCATCTACTACAACAAAAGCAGAAGAATCAAGTGAATCTGTTTTAGTAAAAGTCATATATTCTAGAGCTGATAATGATTATTCAGACTGGGATATTTGGATGTGGAGTAAAACAAATCCAGGAGAAGCGATAGAATTTTCTGGACAAGACCAAAATGGAGCTTATGTGATTTTAGAAACAACTAAAGATTCAGATTTAGGTTTCTTGATTAGAAAGAAAGACTGGTCTGATAAGTTTGTTCAAGGTGACATAAAACCAGATTTATCACAAGGTGATGTTCAATATGTAGCTGTTGATGATGGAACAAGCAGAACATTAGAAACAACAGCCATTCAACAATCTTTTGAAAAAGTAAATTTAAATTTACATTATTACAGATTAGATGAAGATTATACAGATTGGGACGTGTGGTCATGGGTAAATGATGGTGCTGCATATCCATTTGAAGATGATGAGTTTGGAAAGGTTACCAAAATATCTTATGAAAATGTAGGGGAAAGCGATAACATAGGATTCATCATAAGAAAGACTGACTGGTCTCAAAAGGATTGGGATGGTGATAGATTTATTAATAAAGCGTATATAAATGCTGATGGAAATGTAGATGCATATGTAATTCAAGGTATAGAAAAGGTATACTATAGTGAAGAAGCTGCTCAAAAAGCTATAGAAGATGCTAAAAATCCTAGAGTATTAACTGCGAAAATTGATACATTAAGCACTGTAACATTTACTACAAATACACTTTTAGAAGATGACCTAACAGGAAAGTTAGCTATAACAAGTGGAGAAGAATCATTATCTATTTCAAGTATAACAGTAAATGCTGATAAAAAGAGTGGAACTATTATCTTAGGAGAAGACTTAGATCTAAATAAAAAATATACTTTAGCAATAGATGGTTGTGAAGGTAAAGAATTAGTACCAGGAAAAATATATGATAGCGAAGAATTTGCTTCTGCTTATACTTATACTGGCAATTTAGGAGCTTTATATAGCAAAAATAGTACAGAATTTGTACTTTGGGCACCAACAGCTTCAAATGTTAAGGTAGCTTTATATGGAACAAATGGTACAAGCTATACTAGTGAGGCAGAACAATTTGTACCAATGACTCAAGGAGAAAATGGTACTTGGAAGGTTACTGTTGATGGGGACTTAAATGGTCAATATTATAATTATTTAGTATCAGTTGATGGAAAAGTTAATGAAGTAGTTGATCCATATGCAAAAGCCGTTGGAGTTAATGGTAATAGAGGTATGGTAATAGATTTAGATTCTACTAACCCAGAAGGATGGGATAAGGATGTAAGTCCAGTACTTGAAGATGCAACAGATGCAATTATTTATGAAATGCATATAAGAGATTTTACAATTTCTGAAACTTCAGGAACAACTCTAGAATATAAAGGTAAGTATAATGGAGTATGGCAATCAGGAACTACAATTCCAGGTAGCGATGTTAAAACAGGTGTTGATCACCTAAAAGAATTAGGAGTAAATGTTGTTCATATACTTCCAACATTTGATCATCAATCAATAGATGAAACTAAATTAGATACTCCACAATTTAACTGGGGTTATGATCCAAAGAACTATAATGTGCCAGAAGGTTCTTATTCTTCAGATCCATATGCTGCAGAAATAAGAATTGAAGAATTTAAAGAAATGGTAATGGAATTACACAAAGCTGGAATAAGAGTTGTAATGGACGTTGTTTACAATCATACTGGAGCAACTTTAGATTCAAATCTTAATTTAGCAGTTCCAAATTATTATTATAGACAAAATGCTGAAGGGGGATTCTCTAATGCATCAGGTTGTGGAAATGAAACAGCTTCAGATAGATCAATGGTTAATAAATTAATAGTTGATTCAGTAGCTTACTGGGCAGAAGAATATCATATAGATGGATTTAGATTTGATCTTATGGCTATTCATGATATTGATACAATGAAAGATGTAAGAAATGCTTTAGATACAATTGATCCATCAATACTTGTTTATGGTGAAGGATGGACTGGTGGAGAGTCACCATTATCACAAGATAAACAAGCTCTTAAGGCTAATGTACCAAGATTTGAACAAATGCAAATAGCTGCATTTAGTGATGATATGAGAGATGGTATTAAAGGACATGTATTTACAGATACAGCACCAGCATTTATAAATGGTGGACAAGGATTTGAAGAAACAATTAAGTTTGGTATTGTAGCTTCAACTCCAAATGACCAAATTGACTATAGTAAGGTTGCAAATCAAACTCAACCTTGGGCAAATCAACCATATCAAACAATTAACTATGCTTCAGCTCATGATAATTTAACATTATGGGATAAGCTTCAAACAACTAATCCAGATGCAAGTGAAGAAGAATTAGTTGCAATGAATAAAATGTCAGCTGCAATAATCTATACTTCTCAAGGTATTCCATTTATGCAAGCTGGAGAAGAAATGGCAAGAACTAAGGTAAATGCTGATGGAACATTAAATGAAAATAGTTATAATGCACCAGATTCAGTTAACCAAATAGATTGGACTAGAAAAGTAACTTATAGCAACTTATATGATTATTATAAGGGACTAATTTCACTTAGAAAGTCACATAAGGTATTTAGAATGAATAATACATCAGATATTCAAGCTAACTTAAACTTCTTAGATGTAGAAGATGCTAATGTTGTAGCTTATACATTAAATGGAGAAGAAGTTGGAGATGCTTGGGATGAAATAGCAGTATTATTTAATTCTAATAAAGAAGATGTTAAAGTGACATTACCAAGTGAAGATTGGGTAGTTGTTGTTAATGGAGAAACAGCAGGAGTTACATCTCTTGGAGAAGTAGAAGGAAATGTTGTTACAATTCCAGCACAATCTTCATATGTATTAGTTGATAAAGCAAGCTATACAGAAGGTGTAATAGAAGAAAAACCATCAGGTGAAGAAGATAATAATACTCCATCAAATGAAAAAGATAATGGTGTAAATACAGAAAATAACAATCCTTCAAATGGTTCTAGTAATAATGCACCTACTAAGACAGGTGATAATAATGAAATAATATTATTAGGAATAATATTTATTATTTCAGTAGCAGGAATAGTAGTATTTGCAAGAAAGAAAAAAACTGTTTAATTTAATAATTAATAAAAGTGAGTTAGTATAAGCTAACTCATTTTTATTAAGCTTAAATATTTATATGATTTTTCCACCTTATAGGAAATAATTAATAAATATGTTATAATTACTAATGATATATAATTTAAGAGGTGAATAAAATGAAGCTATGGGGTGGAAGATTTAGAAAAGCGGAAAATGAATTAATGGAGGAATTCAATAAATCCTTTGGATACGATAATATACTTTATAAAAAAGATATTGAAGGTAGTATTGCCCATGTATATATGCAAATGAAATGTAACTTACTTACAGAAGAAGAAGGAAATATGATTACTAATGGTTTAATTGAAATATTAGACGATATAGAAAGTGGAAAGCTTCCTCTAGAAGGAGATTATGAAGATATACATAGTTTTGTAGAAATTAACTTAATTAATAGAATTGGGGATGTAGGAAAGAAGTTACATACAGCTAGAAGCCGTAATGATCAAGTAGCACTAGATATGAGATTATTTGCAAAGGAAAAAGCAAATGACATAGTAGAACTTGTTAATAATTTAAAAGAAACATTAAAAGAAGTTGCATATAAAAATCCAGTAATAATGCCAGGATATACTCATCTTCAAAGAGCACAAGTTGTAACTTTTAAACATCACTTAATGGCATATTATAGCATGTTTGATAGAGATGAAAAAAGATTAAGAAATGCTCTTGAAATATTAGATGAATCACCACTTGGATGTGGAGCTTTAGCAGGCACTACTCATGATATAGATAGAAGTATTACTCAAGAAAAGTTAGGATTTAAGAGACTTGTAACTAACTTTATGGATGGTGTTAGTGATAGAGATTACTTACTTGAATTAATGAGTGATTTTTCAATTATAATGATGCACTTAAGTAGATTAAGTGAAGAACTTATTTTATGGAGTAGTAAAGAGTTTGACTTTGTTGAAATAGATGATTTATATACAACAGGAAGTAGTATAATGCCACAAAAGAAAAATCCAGACGGAGCAGAACTTATTCGTGGTAAGACTGGTAGAGTATATGGTAATTTAATGGGATTATTAACAGTAATGAAGGGAATTCCATTAGCATATAATAAGGATATGCAAGAAGATAAAGAAGGATTTTTTGATAGTGTTAAGACTATAGAAATGTGTCTTCAAATAATGGAAAGAATGATTTCTACATTAAAAATTAAAGAAAATAACATGAAGAAAGCTGTTCATGGAGGATTTTTAAATGCTACAGAAGTTGCAGATTATTTAGTTAAAAATAATATTCCTTTTAGAGATGCTCATAGTATAGTAGGGAATATTGTTATATACTGTGAAGATAATAATAAAGCTATTGAGGAATTAACTTTAGAAGAACTAAGAACATTTTCTACAGCAATTAATGAAGATATATATAGCTTTATAGATTATGGAAATATTTTAAATAAGGGTATAAAGAAAGAATTAAAATAGTTTTAATATCCATGCTCTATGGTAGAGTGTGGATATTTTTGTAGGGGGATTTGGAAAATATATGAAGAGGGTCGTTAAGGTATTTTTTAGTAGAGCTATAATAACTATTTTATTAATGCTAATACAATTATTTTTATTATTGTTATGTATTATAAAATTGACAGATTCTTTTATTTATATGTATTTAATATCAATAGTCCTAGGATTAATATTAGTAGTGTATATTGTTAGTAGACAAGACAATCCTTCTTATAAATTAGCATGGGTAATACCAATACTTGCTTTTCCTATATTTGGTGGGTTGTTATATTTTTTATTTGGTGGAAATAAATTAGGTAGAAAGTTAAGAAAAAAAGCAGAACCTAGATTTCAAGAAACTTTAAATTTATTAAAACAAGATGAAAGTATAGTTGAAGAAATAAGAAATGAAGATAAATATGTTTTATCCCAAGTTAACTATATAAAAAATTTTTCTACATATCCAATATATAAAAATACTACTACAAAGTACTTATCTCCAGGTGAAGAATTCTTTAAAAAGTTAATAGAAGAGCTTGAGAAGGCAGAACATTATATATTTATGGAATATTTTATTATACATGAAGGATTTATGTGGGATACTATTCTTGATATATTAGTTAAAAAAGCTAACATGGGAGTAGATGTAAGGCTTATATATGATGATATTGGATGTATAACAACTCTTCCGTCAAAGTACTATGAAAAAATAAATAAGTTAGGAATAAAGTGCAAGGTATTTAATTCTTGTTCGCCAATTTTATCTGCTGTTGTAAATAATAGAGATCATAGAAAAATAACCGTAATTGATGGTCATACAGCATTTACAGGAGGAGCAAATTTAGCAGATGAATATATAAATGAAATTGAGAGGTTTGGACATTGGAAAGATGCATCTATTATGGTAAAAGGAGAAGGAGTATGGAACTTTACCATGATGTTCTTCCAAGTATGGAATTTTGGTGAAGAAGAAGAAATAGATTATATGACGTATAAACCACATTTTTATCATAATGATAAATTTGAAGATGATGGATATGTTCAGCCTTATGCAGATAGTCCATATGATGGAGAAAATGTAGGTGAAAATATATATCTTAATATAATAAATAAGGCACAAGATTATGTATATATAAATACACCATATTTAATTATTGATAATGAACTTGTAGTAGCTTTGAGTCTTGCTGCTAAAGGAGGAGTAGATGTTATAATAGTTACACCTCATATTGAGGATAAATGGTATGCACATATGGTAACTAGAGCTTACTATGCACAATTAATAATGGCAGGAGTGAAGATATACGAGTATACACCAGGATTTATTCATTCTAAAACTTTTGTTGCAGATGATAAGGTAGCTACAGTAGGTACTATAAATATGGATTATAGAAGTCTTTATCTTCATTTTGAATGTGGTGTGTTTTTATATAAAACAAAATCAGTAATGGAGATTAAAGAAGATTTTCTAAACACATTAAAAGTATGTAAAAGAATATCATTAGAAGAAGCAAAAAACGTAACTTTATCAAACATTGTAATAAGGGCAATATTAAGGGTTTTTGCTCCTTTAATGTAAGAAAGGATATGACAAGTATTTGTCATATCCTCTTTTTATATTAAGGTAATTTCTTATTAATTTTTTCTAAAAAGTATGTTACAAATATAGTCATAGCATAATCATAAATAATAAATGCTACTTGAGAAATACAAAGTAATAATCCTGTATGTATGTTAATTTCAATAGAAGGTAAAATTTTATCTAAAAAGAATAAAGCAAATCCTAAAATCAAATTAAAATACAATATTTTTAAGATTAATTCAATAAATAATTTACCTGTTTTTTCAATAAAAAATTTTATTATACCGTAAATCCCAAAAAATAAAGTATATAAAAGAGCATAATTAATTGGGACTATAAAAAAGCTTATTATACTTGTTGATATATATACAAAAAACGCAGTTTTTAAGTTACTTCGTATTATAGCAATAGGTATTAAACATGAACATAGTGTTAATAGGGCTATTGTATTTATATTTATAATAGTAGTTAAATATAGTATTGCAATTCCAAGAGCTATTAATATTCCACCAAGTGTAATATCCTTAGCTTTCATAAAAACTCCCCCTTATCATACTAACAACAACCTATAAGGTCTCCACCCATACATTCACACATTGAATCTAAACACCATAAGTTCATACAACAATTGCAAGCATCATCAGCATTTGATGTTGTTCTATAATATGGGTTACCATAATTAGAACTTCTTGATTCTAATTGTTGAAGTGTTTGTCTATATTCAAAATTATTTGGATCCATTTGAGTTGCTCTAATTAAGTATTGTCTTCCTGAATCGTACCATCCTTTATTAACATGTACAACTCCCATTAAGTAGTTCCATTCAGCATTTTTATCACTTACTCTATTTAATATATTTTCAGCAGCAGATATATTTCTTCTTTGTATATACATTCTAGCTTGAGCTAAGTCTTGAGAATAGCTAGAAGAGTTATTATAGTTAGAAGAATTATTGTAATTATATGAACTGCTATTTGATGAGCTATTGTAGCTTCCACTATTATTGCTTGTAAGCATTTCATAAGCTTTATTTATTTCTGTTAACTTTTCTTTTGCTAAGTCTTGTAGTGGGTTATTAACATATTTATCTGGATGATATTGTTTAACTAGTTTTCTATAAGCACTTTTAATTTCATCTTGAGATGCACCAGGCTTAACACCTAATACTTCATATGGATTCATTACTTTTCACTTCCTTTGTATTATTACAATTACATTTATTTATTGTTTTTGTGTATTTATCCATCATTCCTAATTCAATGATATTATATAGTATATTATTATTTTTATGTAAAGGCAATTTATTTAAGAATTTTTTGCAACTATATCCACAATTTAGAATATTAAATTCTAATCTTTCTTTTATAAATTCAAGAAATTCATCATATTCCATATTATTATCATTATAAAGATAATTAATAGGATTAAATTTATTCTTGTCAATATCTTCTTTAAGATCATCTACTGCATCAATTAAATAAATCCATTTACCAAGGAAATATCCAAGATTATACAAGTTTTCTCTAACCTCAGGAGAGTCATCTGTAATTTTGTAAGGATATAATCTTAAAATTTCACCTACAATTACTCCAAAAGGATGGCATATTTCATCAATAGATATAAAATTCTTACTTTCTTCAAGAGTAGATAGTTTATTAAGATTATCCTTAATTATTTCATTTATTTCTTTAATACAACTCGGAAATTTATTTTTATAAGGAGATAAAATTAAAGAAAATATTTTACTTTTTAAGTTTTTATCATCATGAAAATCATCTAAAAGTTTAAAATAAGATAAAGAAACATTCATACATCCTGCATAAGATAAAGCATTATTATTTAACAATACTGCTTTTTTTTGTAATGGATGGATAAAACAACGACTATGTTTAAATTGTACTTTATCTTCATTTAGTCCATCTAAAAGTAGTGCTAAGAAAGTCATATCATAATTAAGAACACTTCTAGGAAGATTTCCAAAATCTTTTTTTATACTAAGGCATAAACCACAGTAGTAACTTCTAAAAAGATTATATTCTTTAACTTTAAGCTCACCTTTTAGAGGAGTAACATATCCAAACATACAAACCTCCCAAAATATATATGAATAATTATACATAATAGAAATTTATTCTACAACTAAAATATTGAGAGGGAGTTAATTTTTTAGTATAATTTTAACAAAAGGTTATTATGGGGTGTGAGGTAATGGAATTTATTGAATTTAAAGATGTGAAGAAAGTTTACAAGATGGGAGAGGTAGAAATTGAAGCTTTAAGTGGAGTGGATTTTTCTATAAAAAAGGGAGAGTTTGTTGTAATAGCAGGTGCAAGTGGAGCTGGGAAGAGTACCATATTAAATATATTAGGTGGTATGGATACACCGAGCAGCGGAGAAATTTTTGTAGATGGAGTTGAAGTAAGTAAGTTTACTCCTAAAGAGTTAACGACTTATAGAAGATTTGATATTGGCTTTGTATTTCAATTTTATAATTTAGTTCAAAACTTAACGGTAGTAGAGAATGTTGAGTTGGCTACGGAAATATGTAAAAATCCTTTAAATATTATGGAGACTATTGAAGCAGTTGGACTATCTCATAGAAAGGATAACTTTCCGGCTCAACTATCAGGAGGAGAGCAACAGAGAGTTGCCATTGCAAGAGCACTTGCAAAAAATCCTAAGTTACTTCTTTGTGATGAACCTACAGGAGCTTTAGACTATAATACAGGAAAGGCAGTATTAAAGCTTCTTCAAGATACATGCAGAAAATATAATATGACAGTAGTAGTTATAACTCACAACTTAGCTTTAACTCCAATGGGAGATAAGATTATAAAAGTTAAGAATGGTAAAGTAAGTTCTATTACTATTAATGAAAATCCAACTCCAGTAGAAAGGATTGAATGGTAATGAAGAAAACATTATTAAAAGATACCTTTAGAGAAATAAAAAAATCCTTTGGAAGATTCTTTGCAATATTTGCAATTGTAGCAATAGGAGTTGCTTTCTTTGCTGGAGTTAAGTCAGCGGCTCCTGTTATGAAGTATAGTGCAGATAAGTATTATGATGATTACAATTTAATGGATTTTAGAGTTTTATCTACAATGGGATTAACAGAGGATGATGTAGAGGCAGTTAGAAAAATAGAAGGTGTAAAAGGTGTATTTCCAACATATTCAATAGATGCATTAACTAAAATAGATCAAGATGAAATTGTTTTAAAGCTACATGCACTACCAATAGATAATTTAAGTGAAGATAATGAGAATTATATAAATAGACCCAAGCTTATTGAAGGAAGACTTCCTAAAAAATCAGGGGAATGTGTAATAGAAGCAGGTAAGATAATTAAAAACAACTTAAAAATTGGAGATAAGATAACATTAGAGTCTGGTACAGATAAAGATATATCAGAATCATTAAATACTAATGAATATACAGTAGTGGGGATAGTAGAAACACCTTACTATTTATCTTATGAAAAGGGATCAAGTGACATAGGAAACGGCTCAGTAAATAGCTTTATTATGATTCCACAAGAGGATTTTAATATAGAAGTTTATACAGAATTATTTTTAACTGTTGAAAATGCAAAGGAAGTTAACTCTTATGATGATGATTATTTTAAGGTAACAGATAAAGTTAAGAAAAAGTTAGAGAACTTAGGAGAGGAAAGGGCAGAATTAAGAATAGATGACTTAAAAGCTCAAGCTCAAGAAAAACTAGATAAGGGTAAAAAAGAATATGAAGATAATAAAGCCTTATATGAAGAGAAAATAAAAGATGGAGAAAATAAGATTGCTCAAGGGAAAGAAGAGTTAAAGCAAGGAGAACAAGAACTTAAAAATAAAGAAATAGAATATAATAGCACTATAGAAAAGGCAGAAAAAGCTATAAGTGATGGAGAAGAGCAATTAAAGCAAGGACAAAAACAGTATGATGAAGGAGTAGTAAAATATAATGAGTCTAAAGCTCAACTTGAAAATATAGAGTCTCAATATAATTCCTTTAAGGTAGAGTATAATAAAGTAAAAGAGGAATTTACTACTAAGAAAGCAGA
Source organism: Bacillota bacterium (assembly GCA_023424785.1). Lineage (GTDB taxonomy): Bacteria > Bacillota > Clostridia > Clostridiales > Clostridiaceae > Clostridium. The sequence continues at coordinate 18,351 of JAFADP010000052.1, read as the reverse complement.
AGCAGATGAAAAAATTAAAAATTATGAAGAGCAATTAGTAGAGCCAAAAGAAAAGGTTGAAAATTTAAAGTCTAAAATTAATGATTTATATTTAAAGTTAGAAGATGAAACTTTAAGTGAGGCAGAAAAAAATATTATTAAAACTCAAATAACAACATATGAAGGTGCATTATCTATTGCAGAAGGAACATTAAGCTATATTCAAGGAAGAATTGATGAAGAAAAAACTAAGCTTGAAGTTGCACAAAGAGCTTTTGATATTGCAGAAAGTCAATTTATTAATATAGAGAATCAATTTGAAAATGGTAAAGCTCAATTAAACTTAGCAGAGCAAGAGCTTAATAATGCTAAGGCTCAAATAGAAGCTGGAAAATTACAATTACAAACACAAAAAGCTAATTTGGAAAGTGGAAAAGTTACAGCACAAAATGAGTTTGAAGCAGCTAGAGAAAAGCTAGCTTCAGGGAAAAATGAAATAGAGAAAGCAGAAGAAGAACTTAATAATTCTAAAAAATATGGTGAAGAAGAATTAAATAAAGCATTAGAACAAATAAATAAAGGTGAAGAAAAGATAAATTCGTTAGAACCACCAACTTGGTATGTTTTAGATAGAAATTACCATTATAGTTATGTGGATTATGGAAGTGCAGCAGATAGAATTGATTCTATTGCTAAAGTATTCCCAGTATTCTTTTTAATAGTAGCAGCTTTAGTATGTTTAACAACAATGACAAGAATGGTAGATGAGCAAAGAGGTAATATAGGTACACTAAAAGCTTTAGGATATGGAAAAACAGCTATAGCTTCAAAATATATATTATATGCATTAGTTGCAAGTATTTTAGGAAGTATAGTAGGAGTTGTTTTTGGTATGACATTATTTCCAACTGTAATATATAATGCTTGGGCCATTATGTATGTTATGCCAAGTGTAACATTAAAATATGATATAGGTTTAGCATTAACATCAGCTTTAATAACAACTTCAATAACAACTTTAGCAGCATTAGGTGCATGTTATAAAGAGTTAGTAGCAACTCCTTCAACTTTAATGAGACCACTACCACCTAAAAATGGAAAGAGAATATTCTTAGAAAGAATAGGATTCATTTGGAGTAGGTTATCTTTCACTAAAAAAGTTACTGCAAGAAACCTTTTTAGATATAAGAAGAGATTTTTTATGACTGTTATAGGAATATGTGGATGTACAGCATTACTTTTAGTTGGATATGGAATAAAAGATTCAATAAAAGCTATTCCAAAAACTCAGTTTCAAGAGATAATAAAAGCTAGTGGTAGCATATCATTTACAGATGAAAGTACTATTGAGGAAAGAAAAAATACTATTAAAGAAATAAAAAATATGGATAAAGTTCAAGGGGTTATGGAATTAGGTTCATATAATGCTAAGATAAAAGTACAAGGGAAAGATGATGTATCTGTTAGTATGTTAGTTCCAAGTGATATAGAAGAATTTAAAGATTATATGAATTTAAGAGAAAGAGTATCTAAGAAAGAAATAGAATTAAATAATGATGGTGCAGTTATATCAGAAAAACTTGCTAAAAATTTAAATTTACAGGTAGGAGATAAATTTAAATTAGATAATGGTGAGGGATATTATGAAGAGGTTGAAGTAGCTGGAATAATGGAGATGTATGCAGGACATTATGTTATTCTTTCTCCAGAGTATTATAAAGAAGTATATAAAGTAAGTGCTGATTATAATTCTATAAATATACTAATTGAAGATACAAATGAAGAAATTGAAAATAAGTTAGGTTCTGAAATAATGTCATTAGACAGTATAAAATTAGTATCTTTCTATTCTTCAATTTTAGAAAACTTCGATAATACAATTTCAAGTTTAAATTATGTAACCATAGTACTAATTGTATCAGCAGCAGCACTAGCATTTGTTGTATTATATAACTTAACTAATATAAATATAAGTGAAAGATTAAGAGAAATTGCTACAATAAAAGTACTAGGATTCTATGATAGAGAAGTAGATGCATATGTTTATAGAGAAAATATGATATTAACCTTTATTGGATCATTATTTGGCTTATTATTAGGAGTAGCATTCCATAGATATATTATGACAACAATAGAACTTGAAAATGTTATGTTTGGAAGAAATATAAATGGCTTAAGTTTCTTATATTCAGTAGGTTTAACAATTCTATTTGGAGTAATAGTAAATTTAGTTATGCATTTTAAACTTAAGAAAATACCAATGGTAGAATCATTGAAATCAGTAGAGTAAACTGAATAAAATCCCCCTTTTTGTTAATACTAGTTTTGAACAAAAAGGAGGATTTTTATTATGCCATTAGCTATAGTAACATCAATAATTTCAGCAATATCAATAGTAATTGGATCTTTGGTAGGAGCATTATGTAGCTGGATTATTAATAGAAAAATGCACCAAAAAAAGATACAAGATGATTATAAAATGATGGAAGAAAATCATAAATACGAAGAGGGATTTAGACTAAAAGAATTATGTAACAATGCTAATATAATTAGATTAGATATAGCTACAGCTCTTTTTCAGAGCATAAGAAGTATAAAAAATAAAGAAGATGAGAAAAAGTATTTATATTTACTTCCTATAAATAAAAACTATTCATTAGCAATAGTATCATTAAGCGATAAATATAAGTTAAGGGAGCTTAGTTTAATATACCAATTATATGGTATTATAGAAAAGGTAAATAGAGATATATTTAGTTGGAGCATAGGAGATGATTCTTCATATGAGAAGGTATTAGTTGGATTTAAATCTATACTATATAAGCTGTATGGAGAAAACTATAGAAGTATTTTAAAGGTAGACCCAGATAAAATAACATATGAAGAATTATATAATAATCAATATATAAGAGAAGAATATAAAGATTTATTAATAGAGCTTGATAAGTTATGTCTTGTAGAAAATCTAGTAAAAGAGGAGCTTAAGAAATAATTAAGGGAAACATAATAAATAATTTATTGATTTAATGTTTGGTAGATTATACAATTTAAAGTGAAATATAATGGGAGATGGTGGGAGAAAAAATGAAAAGATCTGTAAAGATTATAGCTTGCGGGATTTTTATTATAGCAACTATATTATTATGTTATAAAGATACAAATTTCGTTTATGAAAAGAAACTTATTTTTAATTCACCTGAAGAAATAATAGAGGTATTAAATAGTAATGTTTTAATGGGAAGAGATAAGGACTTTAGATATGTAAATTCAAATGCATTTTTAGAATGTTTATCAAAAAGAAAGAGAATAACAGATTCTTCAATAAATTATACAAGTTTAAAGTTAAAATATGATGAAAATATAAATACTGACAATCATAAAGAAAACTTAGTAAATAATTATCTTTCGTTGTGTGAACAAAATTTAAAAGGATATAAAAGACCATTAAAGATTCAAGGAGCAACTTATAACTTTAAAGGGAAATATATTAATGGTAATGATAATGGATATATGGATATTATATTCATTGATGAAGGAGAAGGATGGGTTATTGATTACTTTTTAATTAGATGGTATGAGGAAGGGGGGGAAGAAAGTGTTACAGGTTAAAAACTTATGTGTCTCCTTAGATGAAAAAGAAATACTTCATAATATAAATTTAAATATAGAAAAGGGAAAAATATATGGGTTAATAGGACCAAACGGAGTTGGTAAAACAACATTAATTAAATCCTTGGTAGGAATATATAAGAGTGATTGTGGGGAGATTTTATATGATAATGAAGAGGTTTATAATAATAAATTTGTAAAGTCAAAAATTTCTTATGTAGCAGATGAAAATAATTTTTTTTCTTCATTTAAAATAATAGATATTATTAAATTTTATAAGTTATCATATGAAAGTTTTAATGAGGAGAGATTTTATGAATTGAATAAAATCTTTAAAATAAATGTAAATAAGAGATTATATATGCTATCTAAAGGTACTAAAATGAGAGTGGCACTTATGATTTCATTTGCACAACAATGTGATTACATGATATTAGACGAGCCTACCTCTGGGTTAGATCCAATATTAAAGAATAAATTATTTAAGCTTTTAATTAAAGAAATAAAGGAAAGAAATATTACAATAATTATAAGTTCTCATCATTTAAATGACTTAGAAAAAATATGTGATGAAATAATTATGATAGATAACGGAAAGATTTCTTGTCATTGCCAGTTAGAAAGTATGAAGAAAAAAATGAAAAAGCTTCAAGTAGCATTTGATGGTCCTGTATATGAAGAGGATTTACATACAATAAAAGGAGTATTTAAGTTATCTAAAGTAGGAAGAGTATTTACTATAATAACAGATAATTATGGTGAAGAGTTTTTAAATGAGATTAATAAGTTTAATCCTCTGTTTATAGAAGAAATAAATTTAAGGTTAGAAGATATATTTATATATAGATTAGGGGAGGAGGACTTAAATGAAGAAGTATTTTAATAGAGCGCTTTTTTATCAATATTTTTATGCTGGTAAGTTAGCAATATTATTAGGAGTATTGGTTTTTTCTATTGTTACCTATGGAAACATATCTAACTTATTTATAGACTTAAAAACTAATATTAGTTCACTAATAACAAATTCTATGGGTTATAGAGCATGGTCCTATTTATTTGTAATATGTATAATTTTATTTGGTATATATATTTTAATGAAAGGCTTGAATAAAAGAAATAATATGAGCTTTTTAATGGGATGTCCATTTAGCAGAGAAGAAATAAAAAGAAATGAACTATTATTTCTTTTTACTACTTTATTATTTTTTGTATTATTATTTATATATTTAAACTTATGTTATTACTTTAGTCATAAAGAGGTTTTGTCTATATCAACAAATTATATTATAAGTTTAGTAAATGATACAATAAGATTATTTTTTGTAGGAAGTATATTTATAGTATACCTTTCATTTATAGATATGCTATTTCAAAACTTAATACTTGCTATTATTTGCATGATAGGAATGCCTATTATTATTATTTATAATTTAGTTCTTTTAATTAATTTAGTATATGAATTTAATATAGGACAATATATTCCTAATATTTTAGAGTATATTATGGACTTATTTTCATGTATATTAGGATATTTTATGGATGGAGTAGTATCATTTAATTATTATAACTTAGTTAAAAATAATAGTATAGGAATAAGTATAATATTCTTAGTTATAATAATGTTTATATTAATAGGATTAATTTTAATTAGAAATATAAACAAAAAAATTACTGAAAACAAAATAAATAAATTTTTTACATTTCCAATAATCAGAGATATATTAATTGTTATTTTTTCTTTTTCAATAGTTAATATTATATTGAGTAGGATTATTATATATAATACAGATAGATATATAGAAAGATTTTATACGGTTTATCCTGAATATATAACTAGTGGAATTACACCATTTTCTCAAAACAATGGAATTTTATATTTTATATTAAGTATACTTAGTATAATTATAGTAACAGCTATTTTAAGTAAAATAGTAAAGGTTATTATTAATAAGAGAATATAATTTTTAATTATTAACAAAAAGTCATTTCCTAGAATAGAATATAGTAATCTAAAGATAGGAGATGGTTAACTATGTCAAGATGTTGCTGTAGATGTAACAACAGATGTAAATGTTGCTCAAATAACTGCAGTCGTATAAGTAACTGTGGTTGTGGCAACTTCGGAGGTTGTGGTAACTTCGGAGGTTGTGGTGGTTTCGGAAATAGCTTCTTCCCATGGATCTGGATACTTTTATTATTCGGCTTCGGTTGGGGCTGGGGCTGGGGCGGCTTCGGTGGCGGCTTCGGATGGTTCTAAAACAATCCTTCCCTTACTAATATAATAAAAAAGGCACCTAATGGTGCCTAATTGTTTTTTAAAGATAGATATGTTTTTTTTAGTAATAATGCGTCATTTTCTAGTATTGGACTCTCGCAGATTACACACCCCTTAACATCATAATCGATAAAGGCTTGTAAACAAGCTTCATAATTAAAGTCACTTTCCTGTAAAGGAAGGTGATTTTTTTCACCTTTAGCAGTATAAGCTATTCCAGAAATATGTACATGTAAATCATCTAGGGCTTCTTGACCAAGACCATCTCTAACTTTTTGAAGTATTTCTGCAAAATCTTCATAAGTTTTTAATGAACCATTATTTCTTGCATGAATATGAGAAAAATCAATACAAAGTTTACAAGTATTAATTTCTTTACAAATATCAATTAGTTCATCAATATCACCAAATTGAGTTCCTTTACCTGTAGTTTCTAATCTATAATCTACACCAAAGTAAGGAAGTTTCTTTAAGTTCTTTTTAATTTCTTTAAGGGTATCTTCTTTAGTTGATTTTAAATAAAATCCAGGATGGAAAATTAAACTTCTTCCATTAACAGAATGAAGAGCTTCTGCACCATTTATAATTCTTTCTAAAGATTTTTCTTTTTTTTCATCTTCAACAGCATTTAAATTTATAAAATAAGAACCATGAGCTGAAAGATAGAAGTTATATCTTTCTTTTGCTTCTAATATAGCATCTTTATTTTTATTAGTAACATTAACAGATCTTACAAAAGGTAATTCCATAGCATCTAATCCAATGTTATATAAGTATTCTATTCCACTTGCATATGTAAATTTATCATTTTCCTTACCTAATGGAAGGCCTGAAATACCAAATAATAATTTTTCCATAATAATACCTCTTTATAATAGTTTTAAATGAATTATATCAAATTTAAAACATAAGTACAAATTATAAAGGTTGTTATTTTTTTATTCTAACTATATAATCAATTTTGTAAGAAAGGTGGCGAAAGATTTGGAAGAAAGATTACAAAAATTTATGGCTAGTTGTGGAGTAGCTTCAAGAAGAAAGTGTGAAGAGATTATACTAGCTGGTAAAGTAAAAGTAAATGGTAAGATAGTAAGTGAGCTTGGAGTAAAAGTAAACCCTTCTAAAGATAAGGTTGAGTATGAAGGGAAAATTATAAATAAAGAAGAAAATAAAGTTTATATAATGCTTAATAAGCCAGAAGGATATATTACATCTGTTAAGGATGAGAAGGGAAGAAAGACTATTTTAGATATAGTGAAGGTAAAAGAAAGAATATATCCTGTAGGAAGACTAGACTATGATAGTTCAGGATTATTAATTTTAACTAATGATGGAGATATGTATAATAAAATAATTCATCCAAGAGTTGAAATAACTAAAAAATATATTGTAGTTGTTGAAGGTGAATTTAAGGAAAGAGAGTTAAAGAAGTTTAGAAGAGGAATAGATATAGGTGGATACATAACAGCTCCAGCAGAAATAAAGGTATTAAAGTTTGAAGATAACAAAACTACAATAGAAGTAGGAATTCATGAAGGTAAGAATAGACAGATAAGAAGAATGTGTTCAGCATTAAATCATAATGTTTTAGCTTTAAAAAGAGTAGCTATTGGAAATATAAAATTAGGAAACTTAAAAAGAGGGGAATATAGACCTCTTACTAATGAAGAATTAAATTATATAAGGGAGTTATAAAAATGTATAAGTATGTTGGGGATATAAGTAAGCTTGCACAAGATATAATAAAGAATTACTTAGAAGAAAAAAATATTGCAATAGATGGGACCCTAGGAAATGGTCATGATAGTGATTTCTTAAGTGAACATTTTAATAAAGTATATTCCTTTGAAATACAAGAAGAGGCATGCTTAAGATATAATGAAAAAAATAAAGAAAATGTAAAAGTAATAAATGCATCACATCACCTTTTTAAAGAGTATATAAGTGAAGAAGTAAATTGCATTATGTATAACTTTGGATTCCTACCTGGAGGAAATAAAGAAATAACAACATTACATGAAACTTCATTAGAAAGTATTAAGGCAGGTCTTAGTATTCTTTCTAGTGGAGGAATAATGACTTTATGTATATATACAGGTCATGATGAAGGAAAACAAGAGGAATCTTGCATTTTATCATATCTAGAAGAATTGCCAAAAAATAAGTTCGGAGTAATGGTACATAGCTTTTTAAACAGAAGCAATGCACCAATTTTAGTTATTATTGAAAAAAAATAAAATGGTATAAGGAATTATTTATTGAAGATATTGAAGGTTGATGGTAAAATAAAAATGCAATTTATAAAATAGGAAAAATTTTTTTGATAGGATTGATATTATGGAGAATGAAATAAACGAAAAAAGTACGGACTTAATGAAGTTAATACAAGTTAGGTTTTCTAAACTTAGTAAAGGGCAAAAGTTAATAGCTGAGTATATATTAAAAAATTATGATAAAGCTGCATTTATGACAGCTGCAAAACTTGGTAATTCTGTTGGTGTATCAGAATCAACTGTTGTTAGATTTGCTAATGAGTTGGACTTTTCAGGATATCCTAAACTTCAAAAGGCACTTCAAGAGTTAATTAAAAATAAATTAACTACAGTTCAAAGGTTAGAGTTATCAAGCGATTTTCTATCTGAAAGTGATGCATTAAAAGGTGTTTTAAAAGCAGATATGGAAAATATACGAGCTACACTTGAGAAAATTAATCCATATACTTTTCAAGAAGTAGTAGATTCTATTTATAGTGCTAAAACAATATATATAATAGGTCTTAGAAGTTCAACAGCACTTGCAGAGTTTTTAGGATTTTACTTAAATATAATTCTTCAGAATGTAAGAATAGTAAGTTATGGAATGTCAGATATATTCGAACAAGTTATAAATGTTGGAGAGGACGATTTAGTTATAGGAATAGGATTCCCAAGATATGCAACTAAAACAATAGATATTTTAGATTTTGCAAAAAATAGAAAGGCAAAGGTAGTAGCTATAACAGATAGCTTACTTTCACCACTTGCAGCAAAAGCAGACTATTCTCTTATAGCTCAAAGTAATATGGCTTCTTTTGTTGATTCTTTAGTAGCACCTCTTTCAGTAATAAATGCACTTATTATGTCAGTAGGAATGAAGGAAAAAGAGACCATATCAAGTACATTTAATAATTTAGAATTAATATGGAAACAATATAACGTATATTCGTATAATAATAAAAATGTATGTGAGGATTAATAAATTAATGTTTTACCAGTAGATAAATAAGCTAACTTTTCTTTAAGAGTTAGCTTTAATTTTTTATAAGCTTCAATTCCTGTACAGTGACAAGTGTATATTTTTGAAATATCTAATTTTATAAGTTCACTACCTAAATTATTTATAAATTCTTCGTGTAAAGAATTATTTAACTTAAGAGATTTTAGGTGAAATCCACCAACTAATAACTTTATTTGTTCATTTTTAAATTTTTCTTTTACTGTAAGAATCATATTTATTATTCCACTATGACTACAACCAGTAAAGATATATAAATCTTCTTTTTCTTTAAAAACTAATATTAATTCATGTGAAAAGTTATCTTTAAGTAATTTATTACCTTTTAGTACAGAAAGATTATTTTGTATTAAATCACAATTTATATTTTTATTAATGTTTCCAAATAAAAAGACATTATTAAAAATTTCTTGAGTATTATTTATATATATAAATCTATTTTTAAATTGTGAAAAAATATTATTTGATGGTCCAATATATTTATTATAAAAGTTCTTTTTTGAGTAAAACATATTATTACATTCTTGTTTTATGTAAACTTTAGCTTTTTTATTTAATTCAAGAAAGTAAGATAGACCACCAATATGATCATAATGACCATGAGATATAATTACAGTATCTATGCTTTCTAGAGGTATATTTAATTTTTTTGCATTATAAATATACTTATTAGATGCACCTGTATCAAAAAGTATTTTATGATTTTCAAATTCTATATACAAACATAATCCATGTTCATTTTTTAATGAAGCATTTGTACCTGTGTTTTCAATAAGAGAAACTATTTTCATTAAATATCAAATCCTTAATAAGTTCTTAATTAATTATACCATATGTATATAAATTAATAATAATTTGAAGTTTAAAAGAAATATACTAAATGAAGTTAATTGACATTAAATTCAATAAATGTTATCATTTAACTAAATAAATAATTACTTTTTACATAACTCTAAAAGACTATAACATAAAGGGGGTATAGTAATGGGTATGTGTGAGATTTTAGTGTTTCCGTTTATGAAAAGTAGCAATAGTATAAAGTATTGCTTATTTAAAAAGAAAAATGAAAGTGAATGGAGAAGTATTGAAAGTACTTGTGAAAAAGATAGATTGGTAATGGATACTGCTAAAAGAACAACTTGGGATATATCTAGAATTGTTATGGATTCCAGAATGATTAAGTTTGACAGAGAAAAGAAAGAATCGAACATTGAATTTTTTAATGACTATACTTGTGATAAGTCTATTACAGAATGTAGAGAGTGCTGTTTTGGAGTTGAAGTAAAGAACGAAGAAATTATTGCTAGAGGTCAAATGGAGTATAAGTGGCTTTCATATAAGGAAGCAGTATCAATTCTTGAAAAAGAAGATGATAAAAAAGCTTTGTGTGAATTAAATAGTAGATTAAATTGAATTTAAAAAACGCTATCTTAATTAAGGTAGCGTTTTTAATGTTATATTTCAATATTAACATTGTATTTATCAAGCCAGTAATTAACTTGAATCAAATATGCTATTAATTGAGGGCCTGTCATTAATTGACCATACCAAGGCACCTTATAAGCACTACCTTTACTTTCAACTATTTCTTTAACTTTATTTTTATCTATTATTGAAAGTATTGGAGAAGTCTTATTATTTAATATATCTTTCATGGTTGAACATACTATTTCAGTATAAATTGGATTATGAGTTTTTGGATAAGGACTCTTTTTTCTATAAATTATATCTCTAGGAAGTACATCTTCAAGAGCCTTTCTTAATAGTCCTTTTTCTCTTCCATGTAGTAATTTAATTTCACTTGGTATATTAAATGCATATTGAGCTAGTCTTATATCTGCAAATGGAACTCTTACCTCTAAGCTATTTGCCATACTCATCCTATCTTTACGATTTAATAAGGTTATCATAAACCATTTTAAATTTAAATAATAAAGCTCTCTCATTCTATAATTCTCTTTATCTTCACCAGGTACGTGAGGAACTTGCTTTAAAGTATCATAATACATAGATTGTGAGAATTCTTCTATTTTTAAGTTTTGTAAGTCAGGGCTTAATATAGATAATCTATCCTTAATAAATCTAGACCATGGGAAAGTATCTGCATATTTTAGTTCATCTCTAACAAACCATGGATATCCACCAAAAAGTTCATCTGCACATTCACCAGATAAAGCAATAACAAAGTCTTTTCTAACATCCTTGCAAAATAGATACAAAGAAGAATCTATATCAGCCATACCAGGTAAATCGTTAGCTTCTACAGCATTATATAATGCATAAGCAAGATTTTTATGATTTAATAAAACTTTTCTATGATTAGAATTAATAAACTTACTCATTTCTTCAGCCCAATACTCATCAGAAGTTGGTTGATATAATGAGGTTTTAAAGAATTTATCATTATCTTCATAATCAATGGAGTAAGTTGTTAATTGTTTATTTTTCTTTTTATATTCATTTGCAACTATTGCAGATATAGCAGAAGAATCTAAACCACCAGATAGGAATGTACATAAAGGAACATCACCAACTAATTGCCTTGTTATAGCATCAGTTAATAAACTTCTTGTATGCTCTACAATTTCGTCTTCACTTTCAGTATTTTCTACAGCTTCAACTTTCCAATATTCATTAAAATACATAGAATCTTCATTCAATACCATAGAGTATGCTGGAGGAAGTTCTTTTATATTTTTATATATTCCACTACCAGGAACTCTTGCAGGACCTAAAGAAAATAACTCTGTAATACCATCTCTATCAATTACAGCATCTACTTCAGGGTGAGCAAGTAATGCTTTTATTTCAGAACCAAAAATAAAGTTATTATTCTTAACAGTATAGAATAAAGGTTTTACCCCCATAGGGTCTCTAGCTAAGAAAAGATTGTTTTTATTTTTGTTATAGACAGCAAATGCAAAAATTCCATTAAGTTTTTTAACACACTCTTCACCATAGCAAATATAAGAAGTTAGTAATACTTCTGTATCAGAGTATGAGTTAAATTTAAAGCCTTTTTCAATTAAATCTTTTCTAATATCTTCAGTATTGTATAATTCACCATTATAAACTAGGACATATTCATTATTTTCAAATTTTTTTATCATAGGTTGTTTTCCACCAACTGGGTCAACAACTATTAATCTTCTGTGTCCTAAAAGTACATTATTAGAAACATAAGTACCTTTTTCATCAGGACCTCTTAAAGCCAAAGTATTTTCCATGTTTAAAAGTATATCTTTATCGTTTGTTAGATCTTTTTTAAAGTTAACAATTCCAACAAAACCACACATAAAATTACCTTCTTTACAACTTCATAAAATCATATTTTCATATACGTTAAAATATGATTTAAATATATAAAAAGTTACATCTCTAAAACACATAAAACGAAACTTATTCAGTAGGAGTTTTTATCTCCTACTGAATTCAGCTGAGTTAATCTAGGGTTGTGTCCGTTGTTAGCTCCCTGTTATATAGAACAAGGGAGTGTTACAACGGCTAGACATCAGATAAAATTTAGAAGAAAGTAAAATTATAATAATTTAAAAATAAGAGAAAAGGAAGTTCATATTTGAACTTCCTTTTAGTATGGGATAAATATACATAATATAATTAAGTTTACATTGTAAAACCTAAGTAAATTTCACTTATAGCAGTTACTATAAAGTAAGTTCCTACAAAATAAGGAGAAGATAAAACTGCTGCAAAAGGATTATATAATATTAAAATTCCTAAAATTATTAATATTATTGTGTATAAAGTACTAAAGTTAATTCCAAAATTTTTGTACTTTATAGTAATTATTAAAAGATAAAGTCCTCTAACTAAACACCATACTCCAAAGAAAAGAACTAAAAGATCAATAGTTTCAAATGGAGTCATTAACAAAACAATACCAAAAATAATTGATAAAATACCACTTAAAATTAGCATTAACTTATTAGAGCTATAAAATGCTCTAACAATAGTAAAAATACCTATTGCAATAAGTAAATAAGCACAAATATTTATAAGAGAAACTAGAGATCTAAATGGATTAATAAAAAAGAATATTCCTATTATTGCAAAAAGAATACCTTCAATAATAAATAGTTTTTCAAACCAACTCTTCATAATAAATATCATCCTTTACTAATATTTTTAATATTAGTATGGTAGAAATGTAGGAATAATATTTAATAATTAAAAGATAAAAATAAAATTATATTATTGACAATGGAATATATAACCATATATAATTATGTTAACATATGAACAAGTATTCATATGAAGGGAGGAATAATAATGAATAAATATCAAATTAGTGGGATTGTAATTGTTTTTTTATTTTATTTTGCATATTTAATAAAAATGATGTTACAAAAAAAACAAGGAATACAAACAAATCAATTGGGAAAGGGGGAAAATAAGAGTAAGGAAACTATTAAAGTTGAAAATTTTCTTAGAGTTTCAAGTTTTATAATTGTTCCTATAGAAATCATAAGTATAATTTTAAATACACGTTATTTATTATCAGAAAATGTTGCAAAAGTTTCTTTAGTTATTGGAGTAATAGGAGTAGTAGTTTTTATTACTGCAATGATAACTATGGGTAATAGCTGGAGAGCTGGAGTACCTCAAGAGGATGAAACAAAAATAATAACAAAAGGTATATATAAAATAAGTAGAAATCCAGCATTTTTAGGATTTGACTTAGTATATATAGGGATTTTGTTGGCATTTCCTAATATTATTCTATTAATAGCAACTACTTTTGCAATAACTATGTTACACCTACAAATACTACAAGAAGAAAAATATTTAATAAAAGTATTTGGAGAACAATATGAGGACTATAGAAAAAAGACAGGAAGATATTTTTTATTTATCTGATGTCTAGCCGTTGTAACACTCCCTTGTTCTATATAACAGGGAGCTAACAACGGACACGACCCTAGATTAAATCAGCTAAATTCAGTAGGAGATAAAAACTCCTACTGAATAAGTTTCGTTTTATATAAGATGAGAAAGTAAAGGTGAGGGGAATATGTGGATGTATAGTGCAATTTCAAAGGTTTATGATTTATTAGAAGTTTTATATTTTAGAAAAAAAGAAAGAAGTCCTAGAGAAGCTATGATAAAGCATATTCCAGAAGGTAAAGTTAAAGTTTTAGATATTTGTACAGGTACTGCAACAAATAATATATTGATAGCAGAAAAGAGGAAAGAAGCACAACTATATGGAATTGATATATCAAAAGAAATGTTAAAAATAGCAGATAAGAAAATTCTAAAGAAAAATATTAATAATATAAAAAATTATATTATGGATGCAACAAATATAAAATTTGAAAGAGAAACATTTGATATTGTAATAGTATCATTAGTGTTACATGAAATTGATGATAAACTTGCATCTAATATATTGAATGAAGCAAAAAGAGTTCTAAAGCCTAATGGGAGAATTTTAGTTTTAGAGTGGGAAAAACCAAATACTTTATTAAAAAATATTATATTTTTGCCTATTTTGTTGTTAGAACCAAAAGGATTTAAGGAATTTATTCAAAAAGATTTTAATAAGTACTTTAGTGAAAAAGATTTAGAAATTGAAGATATAGAGCAGTGTGACTATAGCAGAGTATTTATTATTAGAGCTTTAAAGGGGAGAGGTAAGTATGAATATATCAGAGGAAATAAGAAAAATAATTGAAAATATAAATAAAAGTACAAAGATTTTTCAAGAAGATTTAGATATTAATTTAGATGAGCAATTAGATGATATTTTTTCTATATTTAAAGAAAAATTAGAGCAAGAAATTAAAAATATGAAAAAATCTACAGATGAGTTTAAGGATAATATTAATAAATCAAATGAAAAAAATAATGGATTTTCTCAAACCTCTAATGAACATTTTAAAGAGTTAGAGGATATTATTAAGAATTTTGATGATAAAATAGTATGTTCGGTAAATTTCCTTTTAGATGAAATAAAAAAACTTATTTTAGAAAATAATGAAGTTACTAATAAAAAATTTGAAGAGTTACAGGAAAAAATTAATTTAATAAGTGAAAGTGAAAAAAATTATATTAAAGAAATTTCTAATAATACAGAAAATAAACTTTTAGATATGCAAAAGAAAATTTCCGATGCCCAAATATCAACTGAAGAAAAATTAGAAATTATTAATAACAAAAACAAGGATAAATATATGATTATTATATCTGCAGTAAATATGGTTTTATTGATTGTTAGTATTATTATTAATATATTAAGTTAAAAATATAGTGATTATGGATATTTTAAGTTATAATATTATAGGAATTTAATTCTTATATAGGATTAATAATCAAAAAATATACAAAACATAAGATAAATGAGGGGAAGAAACATGAAAAAAAGATTAAGCATTTTAGTAGGGAGTATTTTAGTAATATCAACTTTTATTTCTTGTGGTAATAGTAATAAAAATAATATTAGTGAAAATAATACTTATACTAACGAAATATTAGCAGAGGAACAAACAGAAAGTAAAGATGAAAACATTAATACTAAAAAGAATATTTTTAATAGAAAGTCAAATTCAGCATCAGTAAAATTAGGAAACAATTCTTGGAATATGTCTGATTTAGGTAATAGACAGGTAAGACTTATTAATGATGGATTATTAGTAAATGATGAAAAAAATATTTATTTTGCTAATGATAATGATTCTACTTTATATAAAAGTGACCTTAATGGTGAAAAAGTTGAAGCAGTATTTGTTGAACCTAAAGGAATGTTAATATCAAGTTTAAATAACTACAATGAATATTTATATATGATTGTTTGGAATAATCAAAGTAAATATATAACAAGATGGAATAAAGTATCTAGTGAATATGAAGTACTTTTTGAAGTACCTCAAAATATTTATTCTAAAATGTTTGTTGTAAATGATGAGATGATTTGGACAGTAGCAGAAACTACAATGCTTGAAAGAGGATATTATATTAGTAAGTATACTGTAAATAAGATGAATTTAAAAACAAATGAAGTTAGTGAAATTATATCTTTATCTGATAATTTAATATATAATGTTGGAGTTTATGATAATTTATTATTAATAGAAGTTACTGATCTTGATGAAAATTATAAATCAATATACAATACCAAAAAAATTATAGCATATAATTTACAAGATTCATCAATAATAGAATTAGAGGATTATCCATATTATTGTTATAATAATGGATATATATTTAAATTCAATTTTAATTCAGATGGTATTAAAATATATAATATTTATACTGATGAAGATGAGGCCTTAGAAATTAAATTTAATGAAGAAGAGGATACAAAGTTTGAAAGTATTATTGCTACAGATGACTCTATTTATTTAGTTAAGGATGAAGAATATACAGAAGAATTATATATTACTAGTGTATATGAACTTGATGAAAAGGGAAATCTTAAGTTAATTAATGAATATATGAGTGAAGAATATGAAAGGAGCATATATGTCGTTAATAATAAATTATTTTATAGAGATTTAGAAAATGGGACAATTACTTTGCTAAATTAGTATAAGTAAAAAAATAGTAGGAAAAGTTATGAAAGAACAATATTATGAAAATAAACTAAATATTAAAACTGCAGGAAAACAAAACTTAGAAGAAGCTAGTGTACATTATAATAGATATGAGCCAACAGAGTATGAAGCTTTAGAAAAATTATGTGAAGAATATAAATTAAATAGTAATGATTCAGTAGTTGACTTTGGGTGTGGAAAGGGTAGACTTAATTTCTATTTGAATTATTTGTTTAAATGTAAAGTTACTGGAATTGAAATGAATACTTATTTATATAAGCAAGCTGTTAATAATAAGAAGAGTTATTTAAAAAAGAACAAAGTTTGTGAAGAAGAAATAAATTTTATTTGTACATTAGCAGAGAAGTATGAAATAAAAATAACAGATAATAAATTTTATTTTTTTAATCCTTTCTCTGTAGAAATTTTTATGAAAGTAATAGACAATATTATTGGATCAGCTTATGAAAAGAAAAGATGTATTGAGATAATACTGTTTTATCCTTCAGATGAATATATGTTTTTTCTAGATCAATATACATTATTTGAATTAAAAAAAGAAATAAGATTAGATAATTATGAGAAGGATGTTAGAAATAAATTTTTAATATATAAGTTAGAATATTATTAGAAGGGTATTGGAAAGGGGGATTGTATTATGAGAGAAAGTAATTTAGGGTTGGAAAAAATTGATTGGGAGCTGTTGCCTAAAAGCGCATTTAAGAAGTGTGAAAAAGAAGAAGGTTATGTATATGATTATACTATAGATGTACCAATATGGGGTAATATGGTTAATGAAATAGGAATAGATTTTGATATAAGTGGTACTGAAAATGATAGTAAGGAAAATGCATTTAATAAAGTTTTTGAAGATATAAAAAAACTTCTTCAGTGGCTTGATAATAATAAAAAAGTCGTAGAAGAAGCTATTATAGAAGATGATTTTTTAGACTTAGCAGATGATTGGACGGCATCATTAGATACTGTTGAAATAGATGGAAAAGAATATAGAGTAGATGAAGAAGGGATTTATATAGAAGTTCCAATAAGTAGAGAACAATTTTGTAATGGTTTTTACTTTAATAGTATTGGAATAGATGTAGAAGAATTAGAAGACAGTACATTTAATATTGAACTGAGTATATTTATTGATATTGAGCCGGATTATTTTGCAGGACATAGCATTGAACTGTATATTGATTCAAATCACAATATACAAGTAAATGGACTTGCTGGTTAATATAAAAATTTTAAGTAAAGATTTTATGGAGGATATAAAATGAATATACCTGAAGAGTGGAAATCAATACTAGAGAAAATGCCAGAATTAAAAGAACTTTTTGAAGAGCAACAAGAGTGTGATGAATATGAAATAGTGCCACCATATTTCTTTCATTATTTTAGACCGGATAATTATGAAAAGTGTAGAGAGTTTTTTTGTTACGAAAATGGACAGGCAGTTTATAAAAATCTTGTAGATATATTTGAAGCTACAAAAAATAATTATTGTAAAGATAATATGGTTGCTGCATATTTTACTGTAGAAAAGAAAGAGATTTTAGAAGATGAACTAAAATCCTATGTACAAAAATATATTAATGGTATTAATTACTTTTTAGAAGATGAAGAAGAATTTTATGATTTTACAAAAATGAATATTAA
>JAFADP010000084.1 GCA_023424785.1 Bacillota bacterium | reverse complement strand
TGGTTAAGCATCAAGTAAGACCAGGAATTACTGGATGGGCTCAAGTAAATGGTTGGAGAGGAGATACTTCAATAGAGAAAAGAATTGAGTGTGATATTTATTATATAGAAAATTGGAGCTTTTTATTAGATATAAAAATAATATTTTTAACAATATTCAAAGGATTTGTTAATAAGAATGCATATTAAACTTAAGGAGGAAGTTATGGGTAGTAATAGAAAAAAGAAAGCTATTATTCTTTTAATTGCTTTTATAGTTACAATAGGGTTGTTTTCATTATTTGATAAATATTATAGTGTTCAACCAATTTCTTTAGTTATAGAGGTAAAAAGTGATAGAGCAGATAACTATCAAGTATATTATGACACTTTAGGGGATAAGGGATGGAGTGATAGTAAATCTGTTATAGAAAGTTATGATGGATCAAATGAATTTAAGAAGTTAACATTTAATATACCTAAAGATACTAAAAATATTAGAATAGATTTTGGGACCATACCAACTAATATAGATATAAAAGAATTTTATTTTGAGAAGAATGAAATACATAATATATCAAGCGAAGATATAAATGGGGAATTTAATGGGTTAATTATAGATGAGAATGATGGATTTAACGTTAAGGTTGAAACAGAAGATCCATATATAGTACTAGAAAATGTAAGTAATGCATTAAGTACATTAGGTGGAAGACCTATTTTATTAACTACAATTATGCTTATAGGATCTATGTTACTGGGATACTTAACTGCTAAGTCAATTAGTGGATTAAAAGAAGGAATAAAATTTATAAAAATATCACTATCTAATGTTGGAATGATAAAAAGTTTATCAATAAATGATTTTAGAAACAAATATGCATCTTCATATTTAGGAATTGTATGGGGATTTATTCAACCTTTAGTTACTATAGCAGTATATTGGTTTGTATTTCAAGTAGGATTTAGATCTGGTGATGTCGGAGATGTACCATTTATATTATGGTTTATAGCAGGTATAATTCCATGGTTTTTCTTTTCAGATGCTTGGCCTTCAACAACAGGAGTATTTACTGAGTATAGTTACTTAGTTAAGAAAGTTGTATTTAAAATAGAAATATTACCAATGGTAAAAATAATATCAGCATTATTTGTACATTTATTTTTTATATTATTTATTTATATTATTTCAGCTATATATGGATATTATCCAGACTTATACTCATTACAGTTTATATATTATAGTTTTGCAATGATAGTATTAGTGTATTCATTATCTATTATAACATCAGCAATAGTACTATTTTTTAGAGATTTAAGCCAAATTATAAATATATTAATGAATGTAGGATTTTGGGCGACACCTATAGGATGGCAGTTAACAATGCTACCAGATTGGGCTGCAAGGATTTTTAAATTAAATCCACTTTATTATATAGTTACAGGTTATAGAGATGCATTTGTAGATAAAATATTCTTTTGGCAAAGACCATATGAAACAATATATTTTTGGATGTTCTGTTTAGTTACTTTATTAATTGGAATTAAGCTATTTAATAAGTTGAGACCACATTTTTCAGATGTAATTTAGTGAGGTATAGTGATGACTACAGTAATAAAAGTAAGAGATTTAGTAAAAAAATATAATATATATGATGAACCTATAGATAGATTAAAAGAAATTTTTTCAATAAAGAAGAAATGTTATCATAGAGAATTTTTAGCGTTAAATGGTTTAACATTTAATGTTGAAAAAGGTGATGCAATAGGAATATTGGGGAAGAATGGTTCAGGAAAATCCACTTTATTAAAGATGATAACAGGAGTTCTAACTCCAACATCAGGAACTTTAGAGATTAACGGAAAAATCGCAGCTATACTTGAATTAGGAACTGGATTTAATATGGAGTATACTGGAATTGAAAATATATATCTTAATGGAACAATGATGGGATATACAAGAGAAGAAATGGAAGATAAGGTACAAGGTATAATTGACTTTGCAGATATTGGAGATTTTATCAATCAACCAGTTAAGGTATATTCTAGTGGAATGTTTGCAAGATTAGCTTTTGCAGTTGCTAGTAATGTAGATCCAGAAATACTGATTGTAGATGAGGCATTAGCTGTTGGTGATACAAGATTTCAAATGAAATGTATAAGTAAGATGAAGGCTCTTAAAGAAAAG
The DNA here is from genome assembly GCA_023424785.1 of Bacillota bacterium. Classification (GTDB taxonomy): domain Bacteria; phylum Bacillota; class Clostridia; order Clostridiales; family Clostridiaceae; genus Clostridium. The sequence goes on along the minus strand of JAFADP010000084.1, from coordinate 5,101 downwards.
GGAACAACAATACTGTTTGTTTCTCATGCTACTGAACAAGTAAAAAGATTTTGTAATAAGGCAATATGGTTAAAAGATGGGAAAATAGAAGCAGAAGGTGAATCAAGCGAAATAGTTGATTTATATGAAGATTTTATGAAGTATGGTGCTAAAGATAATGTTGCAGATGTAAGATTCGAAGCTAAAGAAGAAAATGAAATAAAAGAACAACAAGATGTTATTGATGATGGTACCTTTAGAGTTCCTACTAATGATGATACATTAGCTGCTATTGTAGATGTAAAAATATCAGATGAAAAATTAAAGACTTTTGATAATTTTGAAGTAGAAATAACTTATGATATATATCAAGAGAAAATAGAAGGATTTTTATTAGGAGCAGCATTATATACACCTAAGAGAGAGTATATTTTTGGACCTAATACATTCTTAGAAAAAGTTGAAGTACCTAATACTTTTGGTCGTCACAAAGTAATATATAGGATACCTAAAATGCCATTGCTTGGAGGAACATATACTGTAGATGTAGGTATATTTACAGATGAAAGTATAGTATGTTTAGATTATAAAGAAGCAATATGTGAATTCAAAATAACCAATAAGTATATATCAGAAGGAACTTATTACATAAATCATGAATGGCATGTAGTGGAATAAATAGTTAAAGGGACAGGTGAAACAATTTTGAATAGTATTAGATATTGTATTGATAATGTTGATAGAGAAGGTTCTAGTATAGTTATAACGGGATGGGCTTATTCTGAAAAAGATAAGGAAGTTAATATTAACATTAAAGATATAGATAATATTGAGATAGAGACAATAGAAAGAGTGGATATATTTCATGCATACCATCAAAGACAAAAAGCTTTAAATTCTGGATTTAGAATAAAAATACCTTTTACAAAAAAAGTTGAAATTATATTTACTACAGATGATGAAATATTAGCTTGTAAATTTAGTACAAAAGGAAAACCAAAGCCTCAGAGGATAAGTAAAATAAAAATATTAGTATTACGAACATTAAGCTTAATAAATCCATATAGGATTGTATATAGGATTGTTAGATTTGTAAAATACTTAATGAAAAATGGAATTAAGGAAACTTTATTAAAGATAAAGTCTAAATTAACCAAGGTTGCATTAGATGGAATAAGTTATGATAATTGGTTTAGAAGACACTTAATAACTCCAAAAGGAGTAGAAATACAAAGAAATTTTAAATTTAAGTATTCACCTAAAATAAGTTTAGTTGTATCTCAAATAAATGAAAATGGTAAATACATTGATAGACTAATAGAATCAGTATTAAATCAAACATATGAAAATTGGGAGTTGTTTATTACTGCAAAAGAAATATATGATGAAGAGTTATTAGAAGCATTAAAAAACTATAGTAGCAAAGATGAAAGAATAAATATAGATTTTTCAGTAGATGATGTAAATGAATCATTAAAGAAGGTTACTGGTGATTTTATTGGGTTAGTAAATAGTAAGGATTTATTAACTACAGATGCATTATTTGAAATGGTTAAAGTAATAAATGATAATAGAAATATTGACTTTATATATTCTGATGAAGATAAAGTTAATGAGGATGAAAGCCAGTACGTTGAACCTAATTTTAAGCCAGATTGGTCTCCTGATACATTTAGATGTTATAACTATATAGGTCATTTTACTATATTCTCTAAGTCTTTGTTACAGGAAATAGGATATGTAAACAATGAATATAATAGTAATAAAGAATATGATATATACTTAAGGCTTACTGAAAAAGCTAATAAAATATATCATATTCCAAGAGTACTTTATCATAATAGAATAACTGAAAATTCTATAGAAGAAAATTCATCAAAAGATAACTGTGGAAAAGAAGTATTAAAAAATCATTTAAATAGAATGGGATTAAAGGGCAGTGTATCTGATGGATTAATACCAAATTCATATAAAATAAATTATGATATTGAAAATGAACCTAAAGTATCTATAATTATACCTAATAAAGATGAGGTAGATACATTAAGAACTTGTATAACATCTATTTTAAATAAGAGCACTTATAAAAATTATGAAATAGTAATAGTAGAGAACAATAGTGTTAGTGAAGAAATATTTAATTACTATGAAGAAATATCTAAGATAGACAATATTAAAGTGGTTAAATGGGAAAAAGGATTTAACTATTCAGCTATTAATAATTTTGGGTTTAAAGAAACTACTGGAGAATATATAGTTTTATTAAACAATGATATAGAAGTTATTTCAGAAAATTGGATTGAAGAAATGTTAATGTATGCTCAAAGAGATGATATTGGAATAATAGGTGCTAAGTTGTATTATCCAGACGATACAGTACAACATGCAGGTGTTATACTTGGTATTGGAGGGGTAGCAGGACATTCTCATGCCAACTTTAAGAGAAATGATGATGGTTTTGCAGGAAGATTAAAAGTAGTTCAAAATCTAAGTGCAGTAACTGCAGCTTGTTTAATGGTTAGAAGAAATGTGTATGAAGAAGTTAATGGATTAAATGAAGATTTAGCAGTTGCATTTAATGATATAGATTTTTGTTTAAAAGTTAGAAAAAAAGGATATTTAATAGTATTTTCACCATATGTAGAAATGTATCACTATGAATCTAAATCAAGAGGTAAAGATGATACAAAGGAAAAATCAGCTAGATTTGAATCTGAAATAAAGACATTCCATAATGAATGGGGCTTATGGGTTAGGGATCCGTACTATAATGAGAATCTTACTTTAGATAAAGAAGACTTTTCATTAAGAGTATAAAATAAAATATTAAGATAGGATGGAGAGTATATGTCAAATTTACATTGTTGTATAGATAGAGTAACTGTTGATAAAAACAAAGTTAAAATTGAAGGATGGGTATATAAAGAAGGTTATGGTGTACCAGAAGTTAAAGTTAGTGAAGTAAATAACTTTCAGGTAAAAATGGTAAATAGACAGGATGTATGTAATAACTTTAATGGAGAAGAGAATGCATTAAAGTCAGGTTTTTCAATAGAATGTGATTATAAAAAGAAGTTAGTATTAACATTCATATCTAATGATGAGGTAGAGACTAGAACAGTTGATGTAAAAGAATTAACTAATAAAAATTCATACAGCAAGAAAATGAAAAAAGCCTTAAAAATGATAAATTCGAATAATATAAAAAAGGTTTTTAGAGAAATAAAGAAAAATGGAATAAAGCAAACTTACTATAAGAGCAAATATAAGCTTAAAGATAGCGTTATGCAAGAAGTTAGTTATGATGAATGGTTTAGAAAATCTAAGCCTACAGATAAAGAATTAGAAGAACAAAGAAATTTTAAGTTTGAATATAACCCTAAAATAAGTATACTTATACCAACTTATAATACAAAACCAGAATTTTTATCAAAAGTTATAGATTCTATTATAAATCAAACATATTCTAATTGGGAGCTTTGTATAGCTGATGGAGCAAGTACAAGCAAAGAAACATTAGATATGCTAAAAGATTATTCAGAAAAAGATAACAGAATAAAAGTAAAGTATCTTTCAGAAAATTATATGATATCAGGAAATACAAATGAAGCTATTAAAATGGTTACTGGAGATTTTGTAGGATTATTAGATCATGATGACTTAATAACTGAAGATGCATTATATGAATATGTAAGAGTTATTAATGAAGATAGAGATATAGAGTTTATATATTGTGATGAAGATAAGATAGATGAAACGGAAGCAGAATATTTCGATCCTCATTTTAAACCAGATTTTTCACCAGATACATTAAGAAGTTGTAATTATATATGCCATTTTTCAGTATTTTCAAAGGCATTATTAGATAAAGTAGGATATTTTAATAGTGAATTTGATGGAAGTCAAGATTATGATATGATACTAAGATTAACAGAAAAAGCTAAGAAAGTAGCACATATACCTAAAGTACTTTATCATTGGAGAGTTCATAGTGGATCAACAGCAGGTGGAATGGATGCAAAAAGTTATGCTATAGAAGCAGGAAGACGTGCAATTGATGCACACTTACAAAGAATAGGTGAAAAAGGAAAAGCAATTCATGGAAGATTTAATGGATGTTATAAAGTTGAATTTGACATAGTAAGTAATGATAAAATATCTATCATTATTCCTAATAAAGATGAAGTTAATACATTAAAAACTTGTATAAACTCTATTTTAAATAAGACTACTTATGATAATTATGAAATAGTTATTGTTGAAAATAATAGTACAACAGAAGAAATCTTTAAGTATTATGATGAATTATCAAATAATCCTAAAATTAAAGTTGTTAAGTGGGAAAGAGAATTTAATTATTCTGCAATTAATAACTTTGGAGTGAAAAATTCAGATGGTAAATATATAGTTCTTCTAAATAATGATGTTGAAATAATAACAGAAAATTGGCTACAAGAGTTATTAATGCATGCTCAAAGAAAAGAAACTGGTGCTGTAGGTGGAAAACTTTATTATAAAGATGATACTATACAACACTATGGAGTATTATTAGGTGTTGGTGGTACAGCAGAACACTTAGGAAAAGGTCTAGGAAGACATGATGGTGGTCACATGGGAAGATTATTTATGAAAATAAATGTAAGTGCTGTAACTGGAGCATGTCTTATGATTAAGAGAGAATTATTTGATTTAGTTGGTGGCTTAAACGAGGATTTAGCTGTAGCATATAATGATATTGATTTATGCATGAAAGTAAGAGAAAAGGGATATTTAAATGTAGTTACACCTTATGCTGAATTATATCACTATGAATCTAAAACTAGAGGTTTAGAGGATAATGAAGAAAAAATAAAAAGACTTTATAAGGAAATGGAACTATTTGAAAGTATGTGGGGTAAGGACTTAATAGATCCTTATTACAATATTAATTTTTCTTCAAAGCAAGGTAATTTTAAATTAATTGAAAAATAGGAGTTTAATATGGATATATCAATAATTTGTCCTATATACAATGGAGAAAAATATATAGATAGTTTGAATACTAGCTTAATTAATCAAAAAAACATAGGAGATTTTGAAATTAAATATCTTTTAACCCAATCTACAGATAAAAGTGAAGATA
>JAFADP010000059.1 GCA_023424785.1 Bacillota bacterium | reverse complement strand
GAAATAAAAGGCAATGGAAGTCCATTGCCTTTTATTTAAGATATTTTATATTATCTTTCTTTTCTAGCTATTTCATCAGCTATTCTGTTAACCATAGTATCTAAAGCTATTGGTCCTTCTTCACCGTTCTTTCTGCTTCTTACAGCAACTTCATTGTTAGCTTCTTCTTTTTCACCTACAACGAAGATATAAGGAACTCTTTCAAGTCTAGCTTCTCTGATTTTGTATCCAATCTTTTCAGCTCTTAAGTCAGCTTCAACTCTGATTCCTCTGTTTCTTAATTCTCTTACAACTTTATCAGTGTAGTCATTGTACTTATCTGATAATGGTAATACTTTAACTTGAACTGGAGCTAACCAAGTTGGGAATGCACCAGCATATTTTTCTATAAGCATAGCTATAGTTCTTTCATAGCATCCAATTGATGATCTGTGGATAACGAAAGGAACTTTTTTATTACCATCTTTATCGATGTAAGACATTCCTAATCTTTCACCTAAAGCAAAGTCGATTTGAACTGTTATAATAGTATCTTCTTTACCATGAACATTCTTGAATTGAATATCAAGCTTTGGTCCGTAGAATGCAGCTTCACCTTCAGCTTCAACATAATCTATATTTAAGTGATCTAATATAGTTCTCATTTGGTTTTGAGTAGCTTCCCAAGCTTCTGGATTGTTGATGTATTTTTCAGTGTTGCTTGGATCCCATTTAGAGAATCTGTAAGATATATCTCCATCGATTCCTAAAGTGCTCATAACGTAGTTGATTAAATCTATAACTTCTTTAAATTCAGATTCTAATTGTTCTGGAGTACAGATTATATGACCTTCAGATAATGTGAATTGTCTAACTCTTATAAGTCCGTGCATTTCTCCAGAAGATTCTTTTCTAAATAAAGTAGAAGTTTCAGCATATCTTATTGGAAGATCTCTGTAGCTGTGTTGGTTAGCATTGTATACTGTGAATTGGAATGGACAAGTCATTGGTCTTAATGCCATTACTTCGTTGTCTGCTTCTTCATCACCTAATACGAACATACCATCTTTGTAGTGATCCCAGTGTCCTGAAGCTTTAAATAAATCATTTTTAGACATGAAAGGAGTTTTTGTTAAAACATAACCTCTCTTTTCTTCTTCGTCTTCAATCCATCTTTGTAAAGTTTGGAATATCTTAGCTCCCTTTGGCATGAATAGAGGTAAACCTTGACCTACTTTTTCATCAGTTGTAAAGATTCCAAGTTCTCTACCTAATTTATTATGATCTCTTTTCTTAGCTTCTTCTAAAGCTTCTAAATGAGCATCTAAATCAGATTTCTTTAAGAAAGCAGTACCATATATTCTAGAAAGCATTTTATTCTTTTCGTCACCTTTCCAGTAAGCACCAGCAGTTCTAAGTAGCTTAATAGCTTTTATATTCTTTAATGACATAACGTGAGGACCTGCACAAAGGTCTGTAAAATCACCTATTTTGTAGAATGATATTACTTCATCTTCACCTAAATCATTTATTAATTCAACTTTATAAGGCTCATCCTTCATAAGTTCTAAAGCTTCGTTTCTTGGAAGTTCAAATCTTTCTATTGCAGGATTTTCCTTTATTATTTTTCTCATTTCATCTTCTAGCTTTACTAAATCTTCAGCAGTGAAAGCTTTTTCTGTGTCAAAATCGTAGTAGAATCCATTTTCAATTGATGGTCCTATGGCAATTTTAACTTCAGGGAATAATCTTTTAACAGCAGCAGCTAATACGTGAGAAACACTGTGTCTTACAGTATCTTTTCCTTCTTGGCTGTCAAATGTACATATTTCTAAAGAGCAATCTTCATTTAAGATTGTTCTTAAATCAGCAACTTTTCCATTTACTTTTCCACATTGAGCGTTTCTAGCTAAACCTTCACTTATTGATTTAGCAACATCTAAAACTGATGAACCTTTAGCAGCTTCTCTTACAGATCCATCTTTTAAAGTGATTTTAATCATTTTTATATCATCCTTTCATTGTTTATTAAAATAAAAAAAGCTCATCGTCTCCTTTCATAATTGAAAAGGGACGAGAGCATTAAATTCCCGTGGTTCCACCCTTAATTGCCACAATATAATTATGGCCACTTAAGTAGCATCGTAACGTGATGCAACGGACTTGATTAGAGTCACTCTGAGGTAGTATTCAGCTAATTTCATTTAAGTCTGCTTCCAGCTAATGCAGTCTCTCTCTGTAAAATATACCTTTAGCCTACTGGTCTCATCATAGTATTATCATATTTAAGATAATTATATGTATCAAATTAAATTATGTCAATATTGAAAAAATAAGAAATTAAAACAGTGTGGAAAATAAAAAATTTTATTTTCCACACTGTAAAGTTTATATAAAATCTTCATCTAAATCTAAAGCAAGTTCATCTAACATTTCATATGAGTATATTTGTGAACCCATTAGCTTGAAGATTATATCGTCCCTTTTAAAACCTTCTTTATGAATTCTAAGGTCTTTTAATAGTCTTTTTAATGCTCCGTTATGAATTCCTAAAATAGAGGATAGCTCTTTAGGCCAATAGTAGTTCTTGGTTAAAGTTTCGTATAATTTTTGTTGTAGCTCAAGCTTATAATGCAAGTCAGTTAATTTATCTTGATGAGGACCTGTTTTCCCCCTGTGATGTAGAGCACATAAATATTTATAATTCAGCTCTATATCAAATCCACCCTCGCTCCTATAAACTATATGGTGTATATCGGCTTTTTCACCACAAATACTACATTTATACAAACTGTTGCCCCCTTTTATTTTTATAATATAATTATAGTACTAAACATAACAAGATTCAAAAGAAAATGGAAAAATTTACATAAATAATGAAAAAATAGATAAATTTATTAAAAAATGGAATATAATAAATATATAAGATAAAATTAATTATTTATCTTAATATAATATACTATATTAATTTATAAAAGAAAAGGTGATAAATAATGAGACATAAGTATGATTCTTTCCAGTATTGGCAAGGTTTAATAAGAAAAAATAGAACTATAAGAGGACATATGTTTATGGATGAGCTACCTACAAAAGATAGCGTTTATATTCATACATTAATATTTTCTAAAGGTAATGGATTAAGAAATATTTGGAGTTATTTTCCCAATGAAATGGCATTGGTAGGATATATACAATATTCGTTTTTACAAGAAGCATTTTATACATGGATCAATGGGAAAAATGATAGTATTTCTAGAATACCTTTAATACCAGTTGAAGATATAATAAAAGAAGGTGAAAAAAATAAAAGAATAACAAGTAAAGAAGCTTCTGAAATGAGAAGATATTTACAGATGATAAATAAATGTTGGGATTTACCAAGAAAAAGAGTTTTTCAAGAGATTAAAAAATTTGCTAGGGAATTTAATAGAACATGGTATGGAGATAGCAGTGAATTTTTATATTTAAAAGTATTTGAAACACCAGTAGAAGTTGGCGATTTTGTTGTTAATTCAGCTTTTATGACCTATTCAGAAGAAGAATTTAAAAGTAGAACTACTAAAACCATAAATCAGTGGAAGGAAATTTGTAGCACTGCCGATACTGAACCACTTGTAGGTGAAGTTTTTAGGGAAATTTTATTGAAATATTTAACAGAAATTATTTAATGTATATTGACTGTGAAAATTCACAGTGATACAATAAAAATGTAAACGTTATGCACCATTAGCTCAGTTGGCAGAGCACCTGACTCTTAATCAGGGTGTCCACGGTTCGAGCCCGTGATGGTGCACCAAAAAAGCATTGTAATTATATTACAATGCTTTTTTCGGGTTTATGGAAATTAATTGGTATTGACAATGAAATTAACCACTGTTACAATATGTCTGTAAAAAAGAATATCTTATCAAGAGTGGTGGAGGGACTGGCCCTGTGAAGCCCAGCAACCTACTTTGTAAATGTAGAATTAAGAATTAAGAATTATGAATTAAGGTTAAATTTTCTGATGGAATTTCTAAATTCATCATTCATAATTCATAATTCATCATTGAATAAGTGTGGTGCTAATTCCAAGTAGATAAGAAGTGTATATATAATTTTAGAAATTTTAAGCTTCAGTATCATACTGAGGCTTTTTTTAATTTTAAAATAAAGGAGAGATACAAATGAAAAAGGGAAATGGATGGGCTTTATTACCGCTATTAATATTCTTAATTTCATATGTTGGACTGTCAATAGTGGCAGGGGATATGTATGGAGTATCAGTAATAATACCATTTGGTATAGCAGCAATAAGTGCATTAGTTATGAACAGAAAAAGAAGCTTTAATGAAAAGTTAGAAACATTTTGTAAAGGAGCAGGAGACAGCAATGTAATATTAATGGTTATTATATTTATATTGGCAGGTGCTTTTGTTCAAGTTGCAAAGGATATGGGAGCAGTAGAATCTACTGTTAATTTAGGAATTTCCATATTACCAAAAAATCTTTTAGTGGCAGGTTTATTTATAATAGCTTGTTTCATTGCAATATCAGTGGGAACTTCAGTGGGAACAATAGCTGCATTAGTACCTATTGCTGTAGGAATTGCTGATAAAACAGGAATTGGTGTTGCTTTAGCAACAGGTGCAGTAGTAAGTGGTGCAATGTTTGGAGATAATCTTTCAATAATTTCAGATACTACAATAGCAGCAACAAGAACTCAAGGTTGTGAAATGAGAGATAAGTTTAAAGTTAACTTTAGAATAGTATTACCAGCAGCTATAATAACAACAGTAATTTTCATATTATTAACAATGAACACAGGTACAGTTGCAATGGAAAGCTTAGATTATAGCTTTATTAAGATAATTCCTTATTTAGCTGTAATAATATCAGCATTATGTGGATTAAATGTTATGATAATTTTAACAGGTGGTATAGTAATAGCTGGTATAATAGGATTAGCAACAGGAAGCTTTGATATTTTAGGTTTATGCTCAGCTATAGCCAATGGTGCAATGGGAATGAGCGAACTTATAATAATATCTTTAATGATTGCAGGAACAATTGCTATTATTAAAGAAAATGGTGGAATAGATTTTATTTTACATAAAGGTTTAAAGAAATTTAAAAATAAAAGAGATGCAGAACTTGGTATTGCTGCATTAGTTAGTTTTGTTGATGTTTGTACAGCAAATAATACAATAGCAATAGTATCTACAGGTCCAATAGCAAAGGATATTTCAAATGAATTTGATTTAGAGCCAAAGAGAGTTGCTGGAATATTAGATATGTTCTCATGTGTATTCCAAGGAATAATTCCTCATGGAGCTCAGCTTATAAGTGCAGCTGGAATAGCATTAATTTCACCATTTGAAATTATGAAATATTTATTCTATCCTTATTTAATGGGTATATGTGCAATAATTGCAATTGTATATCATCATAGAAAAAAATCAGCTAAATAATAAAAAAGCCTTGGTCTAATTTTGACCAGGGCTTTTTACTATTTAACCTTTTCTAATAAACAAATACTTTGAGAAGAAATACCTTTTCCTTCTCCTGTAAAACCTAAACCTTCTTCAGTGGTAGCTTTTACATTTATTTGATCTATATTTATGTTTAAAGCTTCAGATATATTTTTTCTCATTAATTGAATATGTGGTGCCATCTTTGGTTTTTGTGCAATAATAGTAGAATCAATATTTACTATGGACCAGTTATTATCATTAAGAAGTTTACCAACTTCTTTTAATAATTCAATACTGGATATTCCTTTATATTTAGAATCTGTATCAGGAAAATGCTTTCCTATATCACCAAGAGCAGAAGCTCCAAGTAATGAATCCATTATTGCATGTAAAAGTACATCAGCATCTGAATGACCTAATAAACCTAGCTCATATGGTATTTTTACACCACCTAATATAAGGTCTCTATTTTCAACAAGTTTATGAACATCATATCCCATTCCTATTCTCATTATAATCACCTCTGTAGAATATTTACTATTTATAAGTTACTATTAGTATTAGAAATTTACTTACAATTATAAAGCACATATATAAATTAATAAATAGTAATGGGATTAATTTTAATAATTAGAAGTTTTTCTATTATTGGAATCGTAAAAACGTTTACTTTTGCTTCTAAAACTAGGTAATGGTAACTTTTTAATTAATGAAGATATAAATTTATAAAAAAACATTAGATTCTTAGATTTAATTCTTTTTTTAGTAAGTGAGAAATCAACATATATTATCTTATTTTCTTTTTTCATAAAAACCACACCCCTTTATATTATTATATTATGATAAGTAATCATTTTTAAAACCTTTATGTTATAATATATGTAATAAAAATTATATATGTAACAAAAATATAAATGCCATAAAAGGAGGGCTATATGGATAAATTTAGGAGAATGGTGGGGCTTCTACTTATTATAGTTGGTGTATTTATAATAGGAGACGTTGCTTATAAGAAAATTATAACATTAAAAAAGCAAAAAGACATAATAGAAATTTTCGAAAATCAAATTTCTGAAGGTACAAGTACTGGGGATGAAAGTAAAAAAAATACTGATGATGTAACATTAGATGAAGTTAATGGATATAAACCAATAGCAATTATTGAAATTCCTAGTATAGATTTAAAACAAGCCTTAGTAGAAGGCATAACTGATGATGTATTACAATACTTTTTAGGTCATTTTCCAGAATCAGCGTTACCAGGGCAAGTAGGGAATTTTGCAGTTGCTGGCCATAGGGTATCTGATTATACAGATGCATTTATTAATTTATATAAAGTTGAAAAAGGTGATGAAGTTATTGTAAGAACTGTTGATAAAAAATATACTTATGTTGTTGAAGATAATTTTATAGTTAATCCAGATCAGGTGGAAGTGCTAGAAAATACAGATACTGCTACAATGACATTTATAACTTGTACAGTAGGTTCAAAACAAAGAGTTATAGTAAAGGGTAGTTTAATATCAACAGAAGAGTTATAAAAGGTGGAAATTATGGGAGAATACAAAAAAGGTAAATACAGTTTTTCTTTAGCGCCAGCTTTATCAGTAATAGGACAAGATTATTGGGAAGTAAGATGTTCTGAAGCTGAAAGATTAATTGGTGAACTTGAAAGTTATGGAATAATAATAAAGGATTTAGTAGCAGTTGAAGTACCTTATGAAATAAGAAATGAAATCTTAAATATAGCAATGTTTATATCTGAAGATGTTGAAATTTATAATTATTTATATGAGAAAAAGAAACTGCCAGTTACAAAGTTAAGTAGAATAGTTAAAAAGAATAAAAAATTTTTTGAAAGATGGAATGAGTATATTATTGCTTATTCCATAATTATTGGTGATTATAATTATAGAAGTATAGCTGAATATTTAAAAATAATAGAAAATATGCATAAAAAAGAAGTTAAAGAAGAAGATAAAGTAATTGAATTTAAATCTGATTATAATAATAACAGCGATAATTATAATAGGGATATAGCACAAGATTCAACTGCACATAAAAAAGGTATACTTATTTTAAAATTTAAAAAGTATGGCATAGTTATAACATCTTCAGGAGAGTTTATTAAATCTGTAATATCAAGTGATGATAATGTTGGAGAAGAGATTATAATTGAAGTTAAGAAAAAAAATAAGAATTTAATTTTTTATATATCATTATTATTAATTCTAATTCTTTGTGCTTTTTCAATAGGAATTTATAAATACTTTAATGTAGCATCTACCATTGTTTTTGACGGTGGTGAATATATTGTATTGGAAGTTAATTCATTTAATAGAGTTGTTAATGCTAGAGCAGCTAAAGAAGAGGGAAATGATATATTAAGGCAAATTCAAATTCAAGATAGAAATATAGATGTGGCAATGTATAGGCTTGTAAAATATATTAATGAAGAAGAAATATTAAACTCAAAACAAATATTAATTACTGTTACTGGAAATGCTATAAAGCATGGAGTATTGGAACAAACCACAGGATATCTTTCTGAAGAAGGAATTAGTGTTAAGTTTAATAATGCAGGATATGAGTCAAGTTTATATTAAATTTAAACAAAAGATAATTTTTATAATATAACTAAAGGAAGGTATATATGCAAATAAAGAAAAAGAAGAATCCAATTATAATACATAATGATAGAGGAGATAGTATTAGGCTTAATAAATATATAAGCGAATCAGGATTTTGTTCAAGAAGAGAAGCAGACAAATTTATTGAAGCTGGACTTGTTACCATTGATGGAGTAAAGGCTACTATGGGAACTAAAGTTTTGCCAGGGCAAAAGGTAAAAGTTAATGGTAAACCAATAAATAAAGAAGAAGAACTTGTATATATAATATTAAATAAACCAGTGGGGATAACTTGTACTACTGAGCATAAGGTAAAAGGAAATATAGTAGATTTTGTTGGTCATAAAAAAAGAATATTTCCAGTAGGAAGGTTAGATAAAGATTCTCAAGGACTTATTATTTTAACTAATGATGGAGATATAGTTAATAAAATATTAAGAGCAGGCAATAATCATGAAAAAGAATATATAGTTAAAGTAGATAAACCTATAACTGATGATTTTGTTGAAAAAATGAGCAATGGTGTAAGAATATTAGGGCAAGTTACTAAGAAGTGTTATGTTAAAAAAGAAGGAAAAAATACTTTTAGAATAATATTAACTCAAGGATTAAATAGACAAATAAGAAGAATGTGTGAAACATTAGGGTATAATGTTACTAAATTAAATAGAGTTAGAATTATGAATATTAAGCTTGGAGAGTTAAAAATAGGTCAGTGGAGAAACTTAACTGTAAGAGAACTTAAAGGGCTAAATGAGTTAATAGTGGATTCAAGAAAAACTAAAGATGTAGATGAACAATAATAAAAAGAACTATGGAATTAATTAAGTACTTCCATAGTTCTTTTTATTATGTGGAAAACCAGTGAAAATAAAATAGCTTTCAATTTAACTTTCCACCAAGAATTATAAAAAGTGGATAAAACTGTGGATAAATATTATAAGAGATACAAAAATATTAAATAAACTACTAAATAGTAAAAAGTTGATTTAAATATATAATTTTTGGAAGTTACACACATAATCCACAGGTGCCTGTGGATAAGTTGTTATAAACATGTTGATATCTATGTTAATAATTATTTGTTAATTTGTAGATAATAATAAAAAATAAGTGAAAACTATCGAAATACAAGGAGGAAAATGTTTATGAACTGTCTAAAAAAGGCTATATTACTTATTCTAGGGATAATAACAATATTAACAAGTTATCCACAGGGGATGTTGATAAGTAGTGGAGAAAATTTCAAAGAAGTTCAATATGAAATTGTGGATAAAAAGTATAAAAGCCAAAATAATTACCTGGTTATTGATGTTATTATTCCACAGATAAATAAAGTAAGTGCTGATAGTAAGCTTGGTATGATTAATAGTAAAATTGTTAAATGGACAGAGGCATGGATAAATGATGTTAAACAAATTGCAGATGAATACTTTAAAGGGGTAACACCTCCAATTGGGCCCTATCAATTATTTGCAAGATATAATGTAGTTAATAAACAGGACATAACTAGTTTTTATATAGATTATTATCAATTTACAGGTGGAGCACATGGAATAACCACAAGAATGTCTTATAATTTCGATAATGTAACAGGAAAAGAATTAACTATAAAAGATCTATTTAAAAAGGGATATGACTATAAAACTGTCATTAATAATGAAATAAGTAATCAAATCCAAAAGGAAAAGGAAAAATATTTTACAGGTAAAGATGGTTTTAATGGAATAAAAGATACACAAGGATTTTATATTAAGGATGGAAATATAGTTATTTATTATCAAGTGTATGAAATAGCACCTTATGTAACAGGAATTCCAGAGTTCTATATACCAGTAAATAAATTTCCAAGGGAAAAATTAAATTATGAAATAAAACCTTATATTATAAATAGTGCCATAATGTGATTTTTTCTGTCGTAAGCACAATATTTTTTTAATATACATATAATGAAATATAGCATTACATGGAGTTGAAGTGTGTGATATACGCGCTAATTTTAGCTGGAGGAAAAGGGACTAGGCTATATCCTTTATCAAGAATGAATAAACCAAAACAGTTTTTAAAACTGATAAATAACAAAAGCTTTTTAGTAAATACTGTTGAAAGAATTACTCCCTTAATAAACAAGGATAATATTTATGTGGTAACTAACGAAGATTATTTAGATAAAATAAAAAAAGAGTTAGTTACCATTAATTCTGATAATGTATTTACTGAACCTTTAAATAAAGAAACTGCTACATGTATTGGGTTATCAGCAGTTAAATTATTAAAGAAGGATAATGATGCAGTTATGGTAGTATTACCTTCTGATCATCATATAGAAGGTGAAAAAAAATATACCGATACTCTATTGGAGGCTATTGAATTAGCTAATAGGCGTAGAGGAATAGTTACTATAGGAATTACACCAACAAGACCTGAAACTGGTTATGGATATATAGAAATGGGTGAAAGAGTACAATCTTTTACAGACGCTTATAAAATAGCAAGATTTACTGAAAAACCTAATATTGAGGTTGCAAAAGATTTTTTGCTGAAGGAAACCTATCTTTGGAATTCAGGAATATTTGTATTTAGAGCAGATGTTATATTAAGAGAAATTGAAAAATATTTACCAAAGTTATATAAATCTTTGATGGAGATATATCAGCATATAGGAGAAGAAGATGAAGAAAAGGTAATAAAAGAACAGTATCAATTAATAGATGGAATTTCTATTGATTTTGGAGTTATGCAAAAAACTAGAAAAGCTTATGTTATTAAAGGTGAGTTTTCATGGGATGATATAGGTAGCTTTAATGCATTAAGCAGATATTTAAACAAGTGTAGTGGAAATGAAATAAGCAAAAATGTTTATGTTCAGGAATGTGAAAACTGTTCTATTTTTGGTGATAAGAACTTGATAATTGGTTTTGGGGTAAAGGATCTAGTTATAGTTGATGCTGGAGATGTAATACTTGTAATGGATAAAAATAAAGATCAAGAAATTAAACACTTATTAAATGATTTAAATGAAAATCTTGATTACGGGAGCTATATTTAGCTTCCGTTTTTGTGGTAATATAAAATTTCAATTTACATAGTATAAAGCATAGGATTATGTTTTTATTTTTACTTTATGATAAAATTAATATTATAAAAAATGCAGTAAAGAGGAGACAATTATAATGGCAAAGCTTACGTTACAAGAGTTAGAATCAACACTTTGGCAATGTGCAGATATTCTTAGAGGAGAATTAAGTGGTGCAGAGTACAAAGATTATATATTTGGAATGTTATTTTTAAAGAGATTAAATGATGAATTTGATGAAGAAAGAGAAGCTAGAAAAAAAGAGTTCCTAGAAGATGGTCTTGAAGAAGATGAAATAGAAGAACTTTTAGAAGATGCTAGTATTTATGAAACTTTCTTTGTTCCAGAACAAGCAAGATGGTCAAAGCTTAAAGATTTAACTTTAAATATAGGACCTGAATTAGATAAGGCATTTAAAGCAATTGAAGATGAACCTAAAAATTCAGAGCTTGTTGGTGTTTTAAGTACAACTAACTACAATGATAAAGAAAAGGTTCCAGATAAGAAATTATCTCAACTTTTAATATTATTTAATAGCATTAATTTAGCTAATTCAAATTTGGAATCAGAAGATATGCTTGGAGATGCTTATCAATATTTAATTAAACAATTTGCAGACCAAGGTGGTAAGAAAGGTGGAGAATTCTATACTCCTACAGAAGTAGTTAAGATTCTTACTAATATCTTAAAACCTCAAGAAGGAGATAGAATTTATGACCCAACTTGTGGTTCTGGTGGTATGCTTATTCAAAGTATAGAATATGTTAAAAAGCATGGTGGAAATCCTAAAAATTTAAGTCTTTTTGGTCAAGAAATAAATCTTTCTACATGGGCAATATGTAAGATGAATATGTTATTCCATGGAGCTAAAGGAGCAGATATTCAAAAAGGTGATACTATAAGAGAACCTAAGCATACAGAAGGTGGAGCATTAAAGGTATTCGATAAGGTACTTGCTAATCCACCATTTTCTTTAAAGAACTGGGGAGTAGAAGAAGCAGAACATGATGCTTTCCATAGATTTAGTTATGGAATCCCACCAAAGTCTTATGGAGATTTAGCTTTTGTTGAGCATATGTTATCTAGTTTAAATATGAAAGGTAAGATGGCATCAGTTGTTCCACATGGAGTTTTATTTAGAGGCTCTGCTGAAGGAAAGATAAGAAAAGGCTTTATTAATGATGATTTAATAGAAGCTGTAATTGGAGTTCCATCAAATATTTTCTATGGAACAGGTATACCTGCTGCTATATTAGTTCTTAATAAAGATAAGTCTGAGGAAAGAAAAGGTAAGATTTTATTTATTGATGGTAGCAATGATTTTATTAAAGATGGAAATAAGAATAAGCTTAGAGATGAAGATATAGAAAAAATAGTATCTACATTTGATGCTTTTGAAGATGTGGAAAAGTATGCAACTGTTGTGGATGTTGAAACTATTAAGGAAAATGATTGTAATTTAAATATTAGTAGATATGTTGATACTACTGAAGAAGAAGAACAAGTTGACATTCAAAAAGTTTTAGGAGAAATTGCTGAACTTGAAAAGAAGGAAGCAGAAACTAAGGAAAGGCTTAATGGATATTTAAAAGAGCTTGGTTTTGATATACTGTAGGGTGGTGATTTAGTGAACAAGGTTAGAGTAGGATATAAGATGACTGAACTTGGGGAGATTCCTAGTGAATGGGAGGTAGTTAGTACTGAAGAAATATTAGTTAAAGATAAAAATTCAATTAAGATTGGACCATTTGGAAGTCAATTGAAAAAGGAATTTTTAACTGAAAAAGGGTATAAAGTATATGGTCAGGAAAATGTCTTTTACAATAATTTTAAATTGGGTAATAGATATATTAATGAAGAACGATACAATCAATTAAAAACATCTAATTTGTTAGCTGGAGATTTAGTAATTAGTATGATGGGCACAGTTGGTAAAACTGCAATAATTCCACAAGACATAGAAGAAGGAATTATGGATTCTCATTTAATTAGATTAAGGGTTGATGAAAATAAATATGATAAAAGATTATTAGCTCAAATGATAAGAAACTCAGAATTAATAAAGAAGCAAATAAAAAAATTATCTGTTGGTGGAATTATGGAAGGGCTGAGTTCAACAATTATTAAGCAATTGAAATTTCCATTAATAAATATTAAAGAACAAGAAAAAATAGCTTCAATTCTTTCAACTGTAGATGAACAAATTGATAATGTTGATGCTCTTATTGAGAAAAATAAAGAATTAAAAAAAGGTTTAATGCAAACTTTATTGACTAAAGGGATTGGACATACAAAGTTTAAGAAGACTGAGATTGGAGAAATTCCTAGTGAATGGGATATAAAATCTATAGATGAAATTACTAAAGAAGTTTATAGATATCCAACTTATTATGGAATTGAGTATGTAGAGGAAGGAATAGCGGAAATAAGAGGAGAATTGTTAAATGACGATGCTTCTATAAAAAAAGAAAGTTTTAGATATATATCAGAAAAAACTGCAAAAAAATTTCCTAGAACTAAATTAGAAGTTGGTGATATTGTTATTTCAGTTAGAGGGACTATTGGAAAAGTTGGCTATATAACAGAAGAATTAGCTGGAAGTAATATAACAGCAAATTTATTAAGAGTTTCTATGAACAGAAATATTATGAATGAGCACTTTATAAAACAACTATTTTTAAGTGATATTATGAAAAGAAAGTTTGATGAAATAACTACAGCTACTACAATAAAAACCTTTAAAGTTCCAGAGTTTAAACAAATAATATTAGCTATACCGACTAAGGATGAGCAAGATAAAATTGCATCAATATTATTAGAAGTTGATAAGAAAATAGAAGAACATGAAAATAAGAAACAAAAGTTAGAAAACCTTAAAAAAGGATTAATGCAACAATTGTTAACAGGTAAAATAAGAACTATTTAATTTTTAATTGGTATTGAGATGGAGGAATTAAATGATATTATCAACTACAATTAAAGAAGCTAAATTTTTAGTATCTAAAGATGAATTGACATATAGAGAAGTATTAGATGAATTTTCTAAAGCTAATAAAATATTTATATTAACGTATAATATTTCAAGTAAGAGTAACGAATTGTTAAAGGCTTTAAAACAATGTGGAGAACATACTGAGGTAAAGATTATTTCTAATCTTCCAGGTAGATGGAAGGAGTATTTTAATGATAGTTATTCTAAGAAAGCAAGAAGAAATATATCTATTTATAAGAATAAATTGAATCCTGAAAAAATATCAGAAAAAGCACAGGTTTATTTTTGTTTTGCCAATCATGCTAAAATTATTATGACAGATAACATTGCATATGTTGGTTCAGCTAATTTTTCAGAAGAAAGTTCAGAAAATTTTGAAGCGGGATTTATAAGTAGAGATAAAAATTTTATTAAATTTCTAGAGAATGATATTTTCCCTTGGATTATTGAATATTCTAGCGAATATGGTATAGATAATAAGGTATTATTTTTAAAGACAGCAATTAGTAAGAGTATAGTTATGTTTGATTCAATATATGAAAAATTTCACATGAGTTTTTATTCATTAGCTGACCATAGAGGACAAGAACTATGGTTTTATAATACTACAGATAATATTATGTCCATTAATGATATAGAAGATAGTATTGAGATTTGTAATAAGTATTTAGAATTATTAGAAGAAATTAATGGCATATTTGAGAATAAGAATATAGTAGAGGCTGGTATTGAGGATATTAATGATTTAATAGAAAACTCCAATAATATAGTAAATAGCATTCAGCAAATATTTTATGAAAGACTATATGATTTAGCTATATTTAATAAGCAAGATTATATAGATGAGTATATAAATAATAATTCAGCAGAAGCGTATGATGAAAATTTAGAATATTATATAGAAGAAGCAATGGATATTGCAGATGAAGCCTTTGAAAAGTTAGCAGAAGAAGTAAAAGATGATGCTGATGAGTTATTAAGAAGATTAGAGTCTATGAAAAATATAAGTAGGTTAGTGCTCAATCGATTTAATGAAATTCCACAAAATATAATTAAAATAGATAATACGGATTAAAAAAGTATAAAAATAAAATGATGAGATGTAAATATAGAAAAAGTCGTAGAGAAATCTATGACTTTTTCCTTAAAAATAATATTAAAGTACATAAAACTATAATAAGAAAATTTTATATTGTTAAAATATAGCATATTGTGATACTATTAATATGCAAATTTGTTAATCACCTTAAAGAGTTTAAAGTTTAGATATATTGTTAATAATTAGAAAAAGTATAAATGATAAGTATTAATTAATTAAAAGTATAGGATTAAATACCAGAGAAGTATATCAATTAAGTAATAAAAATATTATAAATACATTAAAAATAATTAAGTAATAAAAATATTATAAATACATTAAAAATAATTAAATAATAAAAATATTATAAATACATTAAAAATAATTAAATAATAAAAATATATAAGTACAATAAAAATTTATTAAATAATACAATATATAAATTGAGTGCACGCAATTTATATTAAATATAAATCTAAACAAAATTAAACTTAATTTAGAGGTGAAATAAATGGAAAAAACAACTGAAAAAATAACTAAAAAAGTAATTATAGCGATTATTGTTACGTTTCTTACAGAAAGTATTTATCCAATATTTTCTGAACGATTAAAATATTATGCAAATAAAATATATGAAAGTAAAGATTTATGTTCATTATTAATACAAATTATACTTTGCATTGGTATTTGTGTAATTGGGACTATGTTTATAAAATTTATTAAATTTATGATAATTGAATATAATGACTATAAAAGTTATAAAGAAATTACAAGTTTGCATTAAAAAATCTTACAAGGACATGAAGTCTTTGTAGGATTTTTTTATTAACAAAAAGATTATTAAAATGTAAATTAGTGTATAATTAAATTAATATTATTAGAAATTAGGGGATTGCAATGTCGTACTTAGGAAATGAAGAAACCTTAGTAGAACTACCAGCAATTGAATATTTAGAGAATATATTAGGATATAGTTTCATTCATGGAAAAGAGTTAACTCCTGCAAGTGGAGCGAGGGATTCTTTAGCTGATGTTGTTTTATCAGATAGATTAAGAGAATCATTAAAAAAGCTTAATCCTTGGATGAATGAAGAAAATTTAGATAGAGCAATAAGATATATTAGTAGAGCTGATAGTTTGGGTATAGGTTTATTAGAGATAAACGAAAAGATTTATGATGCTCTTGTAGATTTGACTTTTACTGTAGAGCAAGATTTAAACGGTGATGGTCACAAGAAACATCATACTGTTCATTTCATAGATTGGGATAATATTGATAACAATGACTTTTTAGTAGTTCGTCAATTTGAAGTTCAAACTTTAAGTGGAAAGTCTATTTTCCCTGACATAGTTATCTTTATAAATGGTATTCCTGTAGTTGTTTTAGAAGCTAAATCACCTTTTTTAGAAAAAGGAAATAATGAGAGCATTGGAAAGAAGCAAGCTTTTGAACAACTAAGAAGATATATGAATGTTAGAGATGAAGCTTTAGGTGAAGGAGCTCCAAGGTTATTTTATAGCAACTTCTTTACAGGAATTTTAAATAGATATAATGC
>JAFADP010000102.1 GCA_023424785.1 Bacillota bacterium | reverse complement strand
AATGGTTGGTGCAGCAACATTGTCTAATGTATATTTAACACTAGGATATACATGGATAAGACATATTATAATGATAAGTGCAACAGTGGTTTTACTATGTTATATAGCTAAACTATTTAAGCATACTCAAACATGTTTAAATGAGTATTCAAATACAGTACCAGCAAGTTTATATGCAGGCTTTACAATGATTACTATGATACTTGGAAGCTATTACTTCGATTTTAATCAAACTGTTGGTAAGATTATGTGGTTTACAGCTCTTATACTTCATGCAATACATATATTAATTTTTACATATAAAAATGTTATAAAAGGTGTAAAAATGGATACATTTGTACCAAGTTGGTTTGTTACATATAACGGTATAATGGTTTCAAGCGTAGTTGGTGGAGTAATGAATGAACCTTTAATATGCAAAATAGTTGTATATTATGGAATAGCTGTATTCTTAACAATAGCTCCATTTATGATTTATAGATTAATAAAATATCCAATAAAGGATGCTATGTTCCATACACAAGCAATTCTACTTGCACCATCAAGTCTTTGTGTAGTAAGCTATATAAACTTTATAAAAGAACCAAATTTATTATTAATTTCAGCATTATATATATGTGTATTATGTGCTTTAGGTTTTATAATATATAAGTTGCCAAGATTTTTCTCATTTGCATTTAACCCAGGTTTTGCAGGATTAACATTCCCTATGGCTATAGGTATAGTTGCATCAATAAAGATGTCTGCTCTTTTAACTACTCAAGGATATGTTTTACTTGGAAATATTATAAGAGAAATAAGTGGAATACAAATATTTATGACAACTACTATAATAGCATTTGTCCTATATAATTTTGCCAAAATGCTTGTTATAAGTTATAAAAAATAGCTTAAGGTAGTGATTTAAATGGATATATGTACTTTAATTCTTGCTGGAGGAAAAAGCAGCAGAATGAATGGAAACAATAAAGCATTTTTAGAATATAATAATAAAACTTTTATAGAAAATATAATAAATGAATTAGATGAATTTAATAAAATCTATATTTCTGTAGATAATAAAGACAAATATGAAAATCTAAGATATACTTTAATAGAAGATGAATATAAAGAGATAGGACCAATAGGAGGAATATATTCTTCATTAAAACATATTGATTACAATTATATATTTGTGGTAGCATGTGATATGCCTAAGGTTAATAAAGAATTTGTAAAATTTCTTTTAAGTAATTTAAAAAAAGATGATAAATGTCTTATTGTTAAAGATTGCAATAATAAAGTTTATCCTTTAGGTGGAATATACTCAAAAAATGTGCTTCCAATAATAGAAAAAATGATAGAAGAAAAAGATTATAAACTTCAAAATTTAGTTAAAAGATGTAATGGAAGAATATTATCCTTAAAAGATGTTAGTTTTGATGAAACTTGTTTGATTAATGTAAATAATCCACAAGAATATAAAAAGCTAAAAGAGGATTTTCGATAAAAACAATTTAATAATCTCCGTACAAAAATATCTAAGGGGTAAAACCTATGATATTGCGTCAAGTAAAAATATTTATTGATTTTATACTTCAGGGTTGCGCGGGAAACTGTTCAGCCTTCCATGTTTGAGAAGGAGCGTTATTTAAATTGAAGGTATTATTTACAGGTGTTATTTTCAATTTAAATATAGATGGATAATTATGGCTAACTATTTATTGATAGAGCTTTATTTTTCGTGCCTTTTTAATGGTATAAAAAATAAAGCTCTTTTTTGTTTGATAATTAATTTTAAGACTATTTAAGTTAAAGAGAGGAAGAATATATATGAAGAAGATAAAGACAGTAGATGCAGTAGGTCATGTTTTATGTCACGATATAACAAGAATAATAAAGGATGTTACAAAAGATACTCCTTTTAGAAAGGGACATGTTGTAAAAGAAGAAGATATTCCTGTATTACTATCTTTAGGTAAGGAAAATCTATATATATGGGAAAAGAAAGAAGGAATGCTTCACGAAAATGAAGCAGCAGAGATATTATTTAATATTTGTAAAAATGATAATATGGTAGGCTCTGAAATAAGAGAAGGTAAAATAGAACTAATAGCAGATAGTGATGGTTTGTTTAGAGTTGATGTTGATAGATTAGAAGCTATAAATGATTTAGATGAAATTATAATAGCAACAAGACATAATAACTATCCAGTAAAAAAAGGAGATAAACTTGCAGGAACAAGAGTTATTCCTTTAATTATAGAAGAAGAAAAATTAAAAAAAGCTCAAGAGATAGGTGGAGATAAACCACTTTTAGAATTACTACCTTATAAAGCTATGAAAGCAGGAATAGTAACAACTGGTAGTGAGGTTTATCATGGAAGAATTAAAGATACTTTTACGCCTGTAATTATAGAAAAGCTTAAGGAATATGGCATAAGTGTATGTGGTCATAAAATTGCAGATGATAATAGTGAAATGATAGTTAATTCTATTAAGGAATTAAAAGATAATGGTGCCGAAATGATTATTTGTACAGGTGGAATGAGTGTAGATCCAGATGATTTAACTCCAAGTTCTATAAGAAAGAGTGGAGCTAATATTGTTAGTTATGGAGCACCAGTACTTCCAGGTGCTATGTTTTTACTAGGATACTTTGATGATGGTACTCCTATAATGGGCTTACCAGGATGTGTTATGTATACAAAAGCAACAATTTTTGATTTAATACTTCCAAGAGTTGCAGCTGGTGTTAAAATGACTAAAAAGGATATTTCAAGAATGGGACATGGTGGCTTATGCTTTGCATGTAAGGTATGTACTTACCCAAGATGTGAGTTTGGAAAAGGAGTATAAATAATGATTGGAATAGAGCTTGAAAAGGCTATTTCGTTAATTGAAGAAAATATAAATGAAATAATAGAATCTCAAGAAATAGAATTAATAAATGTAAATGGGCGAGTGCTTATGGAAGATATTTATGCCCCTATTAATAATCCTCCATTTAATAGATCTCCATTAGATGGATATGCACTAAGAAGTAAAGATACAAAAGGTGCAAATAAAAATAATTCTATTAAATTAAAAGTAATAGATGAGGTTTTTGCAGGTTCATATTCTAATAAAGTATTAAATAAGGGTGAAGCTATAAGAATAATGACTGGTGCAAAAATCCCAGAAGGTGCAGATTGTATAATAAGACAAGAAAATACTAATGAAGGTATGGATGTAGTAGAAATATACGAAGAGCTTTCAAAGTATGATAATTATTGTTGTATGGGAGAAGATATAAATAAGGGTACCTTATTAATGAAAAAAGGAGAAGTTCTTTCATATGTACATATAGGTGTTTTATCTAGTATGGGATTTAATAAAGTAAAGGTTAAGAGACTTCCAAGAGTTGCTTTATTTGCAACAGGTGATGAGGTGTGTAAGCCAGGTGAGGCATTAAAGGAAGGCAAAATATATGATAGTAATTTACATCTTATATATTCTAGACTTTTTGAGTTTGGAATAGTACCTAAAATTTATGAAATTATAGGTGATTCTTATGAAGAACTATCAAAAAGAATAGAAGAAGTTATAGAAGATGTAGATATAGTAATAACAACAGGAGGAGTATCTGTAGGAAAAAAAGATATTCTTCACGAAGCATTACCTTTAATAAATGCAAAAAGAATATTTTGGAAAGTTAAATTAAAGCCAGGAACTCCAGCAATGTTTTCCTTATATAAAAATAAACCTATATTAAGTCTTTCAGGAAATCCATTTGCAGCTACTACTACTTTTGAACTTTTAGGAAGACCAGCTTTAGCTAAGTTAAGTGGTAATTCTAATATAAATATAAAAAGGGTAAAAGCTATAATGGAAAGTGATTTTAATAAAGCTAGCAATGTAAGAAGGTTTATACGTGGAAGTTATGAAAATGGAAAAGTTAAGCTATTAAATAATAAACATTCATCTGGTATGTTATGGTCTATGATAGGATGTAACGCATTAATAGATATAAAAGCTGGAAGTAAAAAATTAAGTGTTAACGAAGAAGTAAATATTATTTTATTATAGAGGAAGGTAGTATGGAAAATAAATTAACTCATTTTGATAAAAAGGGAAATGCCATTATGGTAGATGTATCAGATAAGGAAGTTACTAAAAGAGTTGCTATAGCTAAAGGAAAAATATTTGTAAATAAGGCTGTAATGGAAGCTATTTTAGGAAATAAAGTTGAAAAAGGTGATGTTTTAGGAGTTGCAAGAGTAGCAGGAATAATGGCTTGTAAAAGAACTTCAGAATTAATACCTATGTGTCACCCTCTTATGATAACTAAGTGTACAGTAGACTTTAATATAAATGAAGATGAAAGTTATATAGAAGCTATATGTACAGCAAAGGTTCAAGGAAAAACAGGAGTGGAAATGGAAGCTTTAACAGGCGTTAATATAGCACTTTTAACAATATATGATATGTGTAAAGCAATAGATAAGAAAATGGAAATAGGATATGTTCACTTAGCACAAAAAACTGGTGGAAAGAGCGGAGATTTTATTAATGAAATATAATAGTTCACCTATATTAATAGCCATAAGTGGAGTTAAGAATTCAGGAAAGACTACACTTATTGAAAGATTAATTCCAAGGCTAAGTTGTGAAGGATTAAAAGTGGCTACAATTAAACATGATGGTCATGATTTTGAGTGTGATATAGAAGGAACAGATACCTTTAAACATAAAAAAGCAGGAGCTTATGGTACAGCTATTTTTTCTAAAAATAAATTTATGGTTATAAAAGAACAAAAACATACAAATGAAGAAGAGTTAATTTCTTATTTTAAAGATGCAGATATTATTTTATTAGAAGGTTTTAAATATTCTAATTATCCTAAAATAGAGGTAATTAGACAAGGAAATTCAAGTGTAAGTGTTTGTAAAGAAGAAACTTTACTTGCAATAGCTACTGATATTGAATCTCTAGAAACTAATGTAAAAGTCATAAATATTAATGATATTGAAAGCATAGGGAAATTAATAATAGAGTACGTAAGAAGGAGTAAGCATGAAGGATGTATATAATAGAGAAATAGATTATATAAGAATTTCTGTTACAGATAGATGCAATTTAAGATGTGTATATTGTATGCCAGAGAAGGGCATAAAGTTTTTAGAGCACAATAATATATTAACATATGAAGAAATAATATATTTATGTACTTTATTTGCAAAGGTAGGTATAAGTAAAATTAAAATTACTGGTGGAGAGCCATTAGTAAGAAAAGACCTATATAAACTTATTAAAGGTATAAAAAGTATTGAAGGAATAAACAATGTAACCTTAACTACTAATGGAATATTATTAGAAGAGCAAATAGATGATTTAGTTAATGCAGGTTTAGATGCTGTAAACATAAGTATAGATACTTTACAAGAAGATCTATTTAAAGAAATAACTCGTATTGGAAATGTGCATAAAGTTATAAGTGGAATAAATAAAGCTTTAGAGTATAAGAATTTAAAAGTAAAAATTAACTGTGTCCCAATACGAGGTAAAAATGAAAATGAAATTATAGATATAGTTAACTTAGCTAAGGATAATGATTTAAGTGTTAGATTTATTGAGCTTATGCCAATAGGTCTAGGAAAAGATATGAAAGGTTATAGTGAGGATGAAATTAAATCTATAATTGAAAAAGAAATAGGTCCTTTAACACCTTATTATGGTAAGTTAGGTAATGGTCCAAGCAAGAATTATAGTTTAGAAAACTTTAAAGGAAAAATAGGTTTTATAAGTGCAGTAAATCACAAATTTTGTGAAGAGTGCAATAGAGTAAGACTTACAAGTGAAGGTTTCTTAAAAGCTTGCCTTCAATATGAAAATGGTAGTGATTTAAAAAGTTTAATAAGAAATAACAGTAGTAATGAAGAAATTATAAAAGTAATAGAAGAAACAATTTATAATAAGCCAGAAAGTCATAATTTTAATAGAGTTTATGTAGAAAATGATGCAGAAAAGAAGGGCATGTCTCAAATAGGTGGCTAAAAGTTTTGGAGGAAAATAAAATGGGAAAAGTTATAGCAGTTTGTATAAGTGAAAAAAGAGGAACAGTAAAAAGAAATGTTAAAGAGTGCAATGTAATAGAAGGCTATGGATTAGAAAATGATGCGCATGGAGGAAACTGGCATAGACAAGTAAGCTTACTTTCTTATGATAAAGTATTAGATTTTAATGCTAGAGGAGGAAATGTAGTAGATGGAGATTTTGGAGAAAATATATTAGTAGAAGGATATGATTTTAAAACCCTTCCAGTTGGTACAAGATTTAAATGTAATGATGTAATATTAGAATTAACACAAGTAGGTAAGAAGTGTCATTCTCACTGTGAAATTTTTCATAGAGTAGGTGATTGTATAATGCCAAGAGAAGGTGTATTTA
>JAFADP010000072.1 GCA_023424785.1 Bacillota bacterium | reverse complement strand
TAACAACGGACACGACCCTAGATTAACTCAGCTAAATTCAGTAGGAGATAAAAACGCCTACTGAATAAGTTTCGTTTTATAGGAAATTATATATTTTATTCCTAATAAGAACAACTTTATACTTTATACTAATATACAAATTAGAA
The DNA here is from genome assembly GCA_023424785.1 of Bacillota bacterium. Lineage (GTDB taxonomy): Bacteria > Bacillota > Clostridia > Clostridiales > Clostridiaceae > Clostridium. Next base: position 4,486 of record JAFADP010000072.1, on the reverse strand, counting down.
AACACAAAAAAATTACATATTTTTTTTATAAAAAGTATTTACTAAATGAGAATAAAGGTGTATAATTTACAAATAATGGAAGGTTTATTTTGTAATAAAATTTTAAAACTATATAACAGTATTTAAAAAAGTATATGTAAAAATATTCCTGAATTATAAAATAAAAAATGTATAAATTTTACTTGAAATTTTGTCGAAATTATTTTTAAAATAGTGTATAATATAAGTAAACAGTTTCATGGATGGAATATAATCGCATAAAGTAAAAAATAGAAAAGGGGATAGGATATATGGAAAACTCAAAGATTTCTGTATTAATAGCAGATGACAATAAGGAATTTTGTAGTATTTTAAATGATTACTTATTAAACCAAAGAGATATAATAGTTACAGGAATTGCTAAGGATGGATTAGAAGCCTTAGATCTTATTCAAGAAAAAGAACCAGATTTAGTGGTTTTAGATATTATAATGCCTCATTTAGATGGTCTTGGAGTATTAGAAAAATTAAATAGTATGAAATTAAATAAGATTCCAAGAGTAATGGTACTATCAGCAGTAGGACAAGATAAAATAACTCAAAAAGCTATAAAGCTAGGAGCAGATTATTATGTTGTAAAACCATTTGATATGGATGTATTTACAAAGAGAATAAGAGATATGTTTAGTACCGTAGATGTTCAAGAAAGTGGTAATAGATTAGCTCAAAAATCATCTATTATAGTATCAAGAGAAACATCAATGCCAATAAGCAATAATGAGCCAGAAGATTTAGAAACTGAAATAACAAGTATTATACATGAAATAGGAGTTCCTGCTCATATAAAGGGATATATGTATTTAAGAGAAGCTATTACAATGGTAGTAAACGATATGGAACTTTTATCGGCTGTTACAAAGGAATTATATCCTTCAATAGCTAAAAAATATAACACAACAGCTTCAAGAGTGGAAAGAGCTATAAGACACGCAATAGAAGTTGCCTGGGGAAGAGGTCAAGTAGAAGCTATTAATAAGCTGTTTGGTTATACGATAAATACAGAAAAAGGTAAGCCTACAAATTCTGAGTTTATTGCAATCATAGCAGATAAATTAAGACTTAAGAATAAAGTAAGTTAACACATAGTATTTTAAAAAGCTATTTTATATATAGTAATATATAGAGAATAGCTTTTTTGATGCTTTAATATAATAAATTTAATTATAAGTGCATAGCTATACAATTAATTTAATATATATTTAAAGAATTTAAAAAAAAGAGATGATTAAAATGAGTATAATTATATTAATTGGTGGAATAATATTTGTTATTGGGTTAATAGCATTTTTCTGTGGTAAGGAATTAGCTGCACAAATTCTTTGTATTATAGGAGTTATAATTTTGTTTACTGGTATTTTCATAGAATATAAAGGTGATAATAGTGTTTTAAGTTATAATACTTTTTTAATGGTTAAAAGTGAGTTACTATAATTATATGGCATAATATTTAAGGTTATTAAAGCTAAGTTATACAAACTATAGTATAGCTTAGTTTTTTCTTTTCATTAAATAGGGAATTATTATAAAATATATCTAAGGAGTGATGTAATGAAAGTTTTTGTTTTGAAAGTAGAACTTAGGGCAAATTGGGTACATTCTTTAAAAGAAAAGAGAATGGTAGTAAAGAGTATTATTCAAAGACTTAAAAATAAATTTAATATATCTGTATGTGAAGTTGAAGAACAAGATATTCATCAAAAAATAGTTATAGGAATATGTGGTATTGGAGGAAGTTCAGGAGTAATAGATTCAACCATAGAAAATATTATAACATTTATAGAGAATAACTGTGATGCAGAAATGTTACATATAGAAAGAGAGGTAGAGGAATATTAACTTTAAAAGTGTGAATTATTACTTTAAATTAAAAAAGCAATAGTTCACACTTTTTTATTATTTTATAGGAACTGTATTTTCATAGTTTACTTCAAAAGGTTCATTTACTTCTTTAACTATATGCCCTGAAGAATATGGCTTACCATCAACAGTTATATATACTTTAGAAACATCATAGTTATATCCAAGAGAGTTAACTACAGCTTGTAAAATACTACTTTCTGGGCCAGAACCAAGGTTCATAGTGTTAACAAAGTTTTCACCAAAGTTTACAGTAAGTAAGTCTTTATCCTTATCTAATTTAGCACTTCTTACATCTATGTTTGGATCTAAATTTCCATAAGAGTTATCATTTTGTTTTTTTAGGGAATTTATTATTGCAGATACTAATGCACCATCATTAATAGAAATGGTTTTATCAGTATATTTAGTTTGTCCAGACTCTACATCATAATAGAATAATCTGACGTTTCGATTTGCTATAACATTATCCTTAGAAATTGCAGAATTAGAAATAGTAGTAGTACTAGCTTCTTCTGAATTTAAAACATCTTTATCATCATTATCAACTGTAGATGAAGCATTTTCAATAGTAGGTAATGCATCACCTGCAGTAGAAGTAGCACTAGTTGTAGCTGTTGAAGTAGAATTATTCTTTGAATCATTGTTATTATTATTACTATTATTATTAGGTAATAAGTCACATCCAATAACTGAAATAGTTAAAGAACAAATTAATAAAGTAAAAATAAATGCTTTTTTCATAAAGTCCACCCCTTTATAATTATATTATAACAATTTTTGGTAAATGCAGAATAATAAAAATTTTATATACTAAAAATTTTATTGGTATATAATAAGGGTAATATGAATAAATTATATGATTCTAAGGTTATATAAAAAGGAGAGAAACATATGAAAAGATGTATGTATTGTAAAAAGAAATTAGATGATAAATATTTTGAAAATAAGATAGGATATTTTTGTTCTGAAGAAGAATATGATAAATTTATGGAATCTTTAACTAAAGAACAATATATAGAACTTCAACATTCAATTTGTGTATGTAGTGATGATTAAAAAGTATTTATGCATAAATAAATAGTAAAGGGGAAAGTGAAAGGAGATATAAAAATAGGGCAAAAGTAAATGGATATGTCACAACAAATAGTTGATAAATGAGATTTTTTTGTAGGAGAGCAATTAAACTCTCCTACAAATTTTTTGCAGACAACCAATCCGACAATTGAAGATATAATAAGCCCCAAACCTATTAATAAAATGATAAAAAGAAATAATACTCCTGCCATTGCAACCATAACACCATCTCCTAATTGTAATTGTTATAATCCTTTCTTTGAGTTCTGTCTTTTCTGTGATCATTGCAAACTACATGAACATAACCACACATAGAGGAAATATAACCAGTGGTGAATATTTATCAAAATAAATTCTCAACTTTTCTTGTGGAAAATGTTTCCTGATATTATCATAAGTTATCTGTTTTCAAAAATCAATCATATGTTATGACAGAGCCAAATAAATAAAGATTTAAAGTTATGTAAAAATGAAATAGAAGATTTGTATGAATTATTTATAATGCATGAGATACAGTAGTAAATATAAAATGTAATACAGATTATTATGGCAGATATGATTATGATTTTGGAGACAGTAAAGAAGAAAAAAGAAATAAATAAGAAAATTATTCCAGAATATAATGAATATAGTGTATAATAGATAGGTACAAAAGAAGATTAGATAGTAAAAAAGAAGAATTACAAAGAATATATGATACAAAAATAATACCATATGAAAACTTAGATGATGAGTATGGAAGAAAAGCAAGAGATTTATATAGTAGTTATACAAGTTTTGGAGAAGCATTTTGGGATGGAATATCTAGCTGTATAACAGATGTAGTAGATATTATTAAAGGTATAACATCATCATAAATATCACTGATTAGAAAAAATTATTTAATTAGGATTATGCTTTAGGACTCTCAACAGACACAATGATAAAATCTATACTAATATAAGGACTAAGCCAAATAAGTAAAGCAAAATACTTAAAAGGAGTAAGTAAGTTAGATGATGTATATAAATTATTTAAAGTAAGATTGTAATTAAATAGGGTATTAAAGGAGAATTAAATGGGTTACGTAATTTCCTATGAATCATTAAGAGACATATTTGAACAAATGTCTTCAATGATAAGTAGTATTATGAATGAGCGTTTACCAAAGATAAATGAAGTATTATTAGAATATATATATGAAGAGGGAATACAAGGGAAAACAGCAGATACTATAAAGACATATCTTATAGAGACACATGGTACAATACTTATTGGAATTGATAGTGTATTAAAACAATTTTTAGCTAAGTTTGTATTATATCAAAATGGTTATTATGAAATAGATTCAAATAGAGATACTGTAATAGATGAAAACTATTTAGAAGATTTAAAAGAAGTAGTAAATATGAAAGTTCACATAAAAGAGGACTTAATGAGTTAGAAGAATTAATTTATTCATTAAAAAGTACAATAGAGTCTTCAAAGAAAGGTATGGGACTTTTTACTTGTCCTACAAGAGATTTATCAATTT
>JAFADP010000107.1 GCA_023424785.1 Bacillota bacterium | reverse complement strand
TATTAGCTAGTAATTTAAGAAATTTTTATAATGAGAAAAGAGTATTAGGACTTGCAGAAGTAATGGATTATGAATCATTATTTAATTGTGAAGAATCAATGATTGATAAAATATATGATGCAATTGATAATAATACAGTTATAGATGGCCATGGAGCAGGATTTTCTTCTGATATGATAAATTCATATAGAGTAGCTAGAGTCTCAACAGATCATGAATGTATTAATTGGTCAAGTGCTATTGATAGAATAAGAAGAGGTATGTATGTTTTAATTAGAGAAGGTACAGCAGCTAAAAACTTAATGAGTATATTACCAGCAGTAAATGAAAGTAATATAAGCAGATTTTGTCTTTGCACAGATGATAAGCATATTGATGATATAAATGAGAGTGGTTCTATAAACTATTCAATAAGAAGATGTATAGAATATGGATTAAAACCTGAGATGGCAATTAGGATGGCTACTATTAATACATCATTAGTATATAATTTAAAAGATAAAGGTGCTATAGCTCCAGGGTATAAGGCGGATTTCATTATATTAGATGATTTAAAAACATTCAAAATAAATAGTGTATATAAAAGTGGAGAGCTTGTAGTAGAAAATGGAGAACTTGTTTGTTATAGTAGTATTACTAATAAGAAAGATAACAAAATAATTAATACAGTTAACTTTAAAGATATTAATAAAGAGAGTTTTAGAATTAATATTACTAATAAAGAGATAATAAATGTTATTGAGATTATTCCCAATAAGCTTGAAACTAATCATATAAAGGTAAAGATTAATAATAATATATCAGAAAGTATTGGTGAAAATAAGTATTTTAAGGCATCACCAGAAGAGGATCTATTAAAGGTTGTTGTTGTAGAAAGACATAAAAAATCAGGAAATATTGGACTTGGTGTATTAAAAGGACTTAAAATTAAAAATGGAGCAATAGGAACTACTATTGCACATGATTCACATAATATAATACTTGCAGGTATTAATGATAGAGATTTATTGGTTGCAGCTAATGAATTAAAAAGTATGTGTGGAGGAATAGTTGTTGTTAAAGATGGGAAAGTTATTGGATCTGTTAAGCTTGAAATAGGTGGTCTTATGACTAACAGAAGTTTTGAAGAAGTAAAAGTAGATTTAGATGTTATTCATAAAGCAATGAAAGATATATCACCAGATATAAATTATAATCCATTTCTAACACTATCATTTTTATCATTACCAGTAATACCGGATTTAAGAGTTACTGATAAAGGATTATTTGATGTAAAAAAATTTAAATTCATAAATGTTTCAGAATAGTATTTTGAAGTAGAAAGAGAGAAAAAAATGAGCATAAGAATAAATAACATAACTTTAAAAATAGATGAACCTATTGAATTAATAAATGAGAAGGTAGCTAAGAAGCTTAGAATAAATAAAAATTCAATAGATGAATTAAAGATACTAAAGGAAAGTATTGATGCTAGAAAAAAAGACAATATAAAATTTAATTATATTGTAGAAATAAAATGTAAAAATGAAAAAAATATAGTCTTAAAAGCAAAAGATAAAGATGTAAAATTTGAGCCTGATGTGCAAGAAGAACCATTTAAATATGGAACAGAAATAATGAAGGCAAGACCAGTAGTAATAGGTTTAGGACCAGCAGGATTATTTGCAAGTTTAACTTTAGCTAAACATGGTTATAAACCTATTATTTTTGAACGTGGAGAAGATGTTGATAATAGAACAAAAACAGTAGAAAGTTTTTGGAAAGGTGAAAGCAAACTAAATTTAGAATCAAATGTTCAGTTTGGAGAAGGTGGAGCAGGAGCATTTTCAGATGGAAAACTTACTACAAGAATTAAAGATAAAAGATGTACTTATGTTTTAGAAGAGCTAGTAAAAGCTGGAGCACCTTCAGAAATAATATATTCAGGAAAACCACACGTAGGAACAGATATATTAAAAGGCGTTGTTAAGAATATTAGAGAAGAAATAAAAAGACTTGGAGGAGAAGTGCATTTTAATTCTAAGTTAGAAAAAATAAATATAGAGAATGGAAGAGTAGAATCTATTATAGTAAATGGTGAAGAAATATTATGTGATAATTTAGTCTTAGCTATAGGCCATAGCTCTAGAGATACATATGAAATGCTTAATAAAGTAGGAGTAAATATGGAGCCTAAGGCATTTGCTATTGGAGTTAGAATAGAACATCCTCAGAGTATGATAGATAAAAGTCAATATGGAGAGTATGCGGGACACCCAAGACTTAAAGCAGCAGATTATAGATTAACATATCAAAGTGAGAAGCTAAAGAGAGGCGTATATTCATTCTGTATGTGTCCAGGTGGAGTAGTAGTTGCTGCAGCATCAGAGGAAGGTAGATTAGTTTCTAATGGTATGAGCTATCATGCTAGAGATTTAGAAAATGCTAATTCAGCATTAGTAGTTACAGTAGGACCAGATGACTTTGAAGGAGATTCTCCATTAAGAGGTATGGAATTTCAAAGATATTATGAAGAACTAGCATATAAATTAGGTGGAAGTAATTATAAAGCACCAGTTCAATTAGTAGGAGACTTTTTAGAAGATAAAGAGAGTACTTCATTAGGAGAAGTAAAACCTTCATATGAGCCAGGGTTTGAATTTAGAGAATTAAAGAAATGTTTACCTGATTATGTAGTTGAAGCTATAAAAGAAGGGATAGTTTATTTTGATAGAAGAATAAAAGGATATGCTAGAAAAGATGCAGTATTAACTGGAATAGAAACAAGAACATCAGCTCCAGTAAGAATTAATAGAAATGAGAGATTAGAAAGTATAAATACTTCTGGATTATATCCAGCTGGAGAAGGTGCAGGATTTGCAGGTGGAATAATTTCAGCGGCTGTTGATGGTATAAAAATTGCTGAAAGAATAATGGAAAAATATGCTATATAAATATTTTATAGGAAAATTTTCTGAAAACTTATGTTTTCAGAATTTTTTTTGTTACAATATAGATAATAAATGGAAGCTTTACAAAATAGATTGACATAAATTTAACATTGTAGAGGTTTTTTTAGTAAATAATTGGGTTTGAATAAAATTTAAGAGGTGCGAAAAATGAGTAAAAATTTTGATGATTTATTATCAAAGGTAAAAGAATGCAGAAGAAAAAAAGTAGCAGTTGCGGTAGCTCAAGATGAACCAGTTTTAGAAGCTATTTTAGAAGCAAAGGAAAGAAAAATAGCAGATGCTATATTAGTTGGAGATGAAGGTAAAATAAAAGATGTAGCAACAAAGATAGGAATGGACTTATCTAGATTTGAGGTTATCCATGAACCAAATGATAAAAAAGCAGCGTTACTTGCAGTTCAATTAGTTCATGATAGAAAAGCAGATATGGTAATGAAGGGATTAGTTGATACAGCTACATTCTTAAGAAGTGTATTAAATAAGGAGGTAGGCTTAAGAACAGGAAAAACTATGTCTCACGTAGCTGTTTTCGAAATAGAAAATTTTGATAGATTAATATTACTAACAGATGCTGCATTTAATACATATCCTGATTTAAAAGCAAAGAAGGATATCATTGAAAACTCAGTATATGTAGCTCATGCATGTGGAATAGACTGTCCAAAGGTAGCTGCAATAGCAGCAGTTGAAGTTGTAAATCCAGATATGCCAGCAACAGTAGATGCTGCATTATTATCTAAAATGAATGATAGAGGACAGATAAAAGGTTGCCTAGTAGATGGACCTTTTGCCTTAGATAATGCATGGTCAGAAGAGGCAGCTCATCATAAGGGCATTAAGGGAGAAGTTGCAGGAAAAGCTGATGTTTTAATGTTACCAAATATAGAAACTGCTAATGTTATGTATAAAACATTAACTTTTGCATCAAAATCTAGAAATGGTGGCTTATTAGTAGGGACTTCTGCTCCGGTTATATTAACTTCAAGAGCTGATAGTTTTGAAACAAAGATTAATTCAATCGCATTAGCAGCAGTAGTTGCAGAAGCATCAAATTAAGTTAATAAGTTATTGGAGGGGTAATTATCATGTCATATAAATTATTAATTATAAATCCAGGTTCCACTTCAACTAAAATTGGAGTTTATGAAGATGAAAAAGAAGTATTTGAAGAAACATTAAGACATTCAACAGAAGAGATAGCTAGATATGCTACAATATTTGATCAATTTCAATTTAGAAAAGATGTTATACTAAATATTCTTAAAGAAAATAACTTTGATATTACAACACTAAGTGCTGTTGTTGGTAGAGGTGGAATGCTAAAACCTGTTGAAGGTGGAACTTATGCAGTAAATGATGCTATGATAGAAGATTTAAAAGTAGGAGTTCAAGGACCACACGCATCAAACTTAGGAGGGATACTTGCAAGATCAATAGGAGATGAATTGGGAATTCCTTCATTTATAGTTGACCCAGTTGTAACTGATGAATTAACAGAAGTAGCTAGACTTTCAGGAACACCAGAAATTCCAAGAAAGAGTAAATTCCATGCATTAAACCAAAAAGCTGTTGCAAAGAGATATGGAAAAGAAAGTGGTCTAGGATACGAAAATCTTAATCTTATAGTAGTTCATATGGGAGGAGGAGTATCTGTAGGGGCTCATAAGCATGGAAAAGTTGTAGATGTTAATAATGCACTAGATGGAGATGGAGCTTTTTCACCAGAAAGAGCTGGAGGAGTACCAGCAGGAGATTTAATAAAGCTTTGTTTTAGTGGAAGATATACAGAAAAAGAAGTATATAGTATGTTAGTAGGTAAGGGCGGACTTAATGCTTATTGTAATACAAATGATATGAGAGATGTATTAAAACTTATGGAAGAAGGAGATAAAAAGGCTGAACTAGTTTTTGATGCATTTATTTATCAAGTTGCTAAAGATATAGGAGCTATGGCAACTGTATTAGAAGGGAAAGTTGATAAAATAATACTAACTGGAGGGATTTCATATTCACCAGTTGTTGTTGAAGCTATTAAAAAGAGAACAGGATGGATAGCTGAATTCCAAGTATATCCTGGGGAAGATGAACTTTTAGCTTTAGCACAAGGTGCTATAAGAGTTCTTAGTGGAGAAGAAGAAGCTAAGGTTTATTAATAAAATATAAGAAGTCATTAGGACAATTCCTAGTGACTTTTTTATTTTAAAACTATAATTTCTATTAAAATCCTTTAGTTAATTAACGTTGTGAATTAATAAAGTTTTAGGTATAATAAAAATATATTCGTTTAAGGAGTGTTGGATATGAAGAATGTAGATTCTAAGATACAAAGCGATGATATGGATTTGTTTTGTAAAGCAATTCTTGAGTTAAAAGATATAGATGAATGTTATAAATTTTTTGAAGATATAGCTACTATAAATGAAATAAAGGCATTAGCTCAAAGAATGCATGTAGCTAAATTATTAAGCGAAAAAAAGACTTATACAGAAGTTTCAGATATAACAAGAGCTAGTACGGCAACTATTAGCAGGGTAAATAGATGTTTAAATTATGGAAGTGATGGATATAGTATAGTGCTAGAAAGACTGAAAGATAAATAAGGTTGTCAATATTGCAAGTAACGATTATACTTATAACTATAAGTATAATGGAATAAGTGAGGTAAAATATGAGTAGAATGTTTGGAACTGATGGGGTTAGAGGAATAGCTAATACTGAATTAACAGCTAAGCTAGCTTATGATTTAGGAAGAGCTGGTGCTTATGTTTTAACAGAAGGTGCACATAAACCTAAGATTTTAGTTGGAAAAGATACAAGAATATCAGGAGATATGCTTGAATCAGCATTAGTTGCAGGAATATTATCAGTAGGAGCAGAAGCTATTATATTAGGAGTAATACCAACACCAGCAGTAGCACATTTAACTAGAAAATATGGTGCAGATGCTGGAATAATGATATCAGCTTCTCATAATCCAGTAGAATATAATGGAATTAAGTTTTTTGATGATAAGGGATATAAGCTTTCAGATGAATTAGAAGACGAAATTCAAAGAATTATAGAATCAGGATTTGAAGGAGTTCCAAGCCCAGTAGGTGCAGATATAGGAAAATCTCAAATTGAGGTTGGAGCCTTAGATGATTATATTGATTTTGCAAAAGAAACAATAGCAGTGAATTTAAAAGGGTTAAAAGTAGCATTAGATTGTGCTAATGGAGCAGCGTATAAAGCAGCAGTAAGAACTTTTAGAGAATTAGGTGCAGAAGTATATATAATTAATGATAATCCAGATGGAACAAATATTAATGAAAAGTGTGGATCAACTCATCCAGAAGAATTAATGGATTATGTTGTTAGAAAAGGTTGCCATTTAGGATTTGCTTTTGATGGAGATGCAGATAGATGCTTAGCAGTAGATGAAAAAGGAAATTTAGTAAATGGAGATTTTATTTTAGCGCTTTGTGGAAAGAACTTAAAAGAGCTAAATAGATTAAATGAAGATACTGTTGTAGTAACAGTAATGAGCAATTTAGGTCTAGATATAGCATTTAAAAATATGGGTATAAAATCATTAAAGACAAAAGTTGGAGATAGATATGTACTTGAAGAAATGATAAAAGGTAATTATGTTCTTGGAGGAGAACAATCAGGTCATATTATATTTTCAAAATATAATTCTACTGGAGATGGATTGGTAACATCTTTACAGATAGCATCAATTGTAAAGAAAAATCAAAAGCCATTAAGCGAATTATGCTCAATAATGAAAGAGTTACCACAAGTATTAGTTAATGCAGTAGTACCAAATGATAAGAAAAATATATATAACGAAGATGAAGAAATAATAGCAGAAATAAATAGAATAGAAAGATTATTAGAAGGTAAGGGAAGAGTTTTAATAAGACCTTCAGGAACAGAACCTTTAGTGAGAGTTATGCTAGAGGGTGAACATCAAGAAGAAATAGATAAGCTTGCTCATAACCTTGCTAATATGATTTTAGAAAAAGTAAAGTAATAAAATGAACAATTGCATTGTTAAGTTATTGATAAAATTAGCAAAGCAGTTGTTCGTTTTTTATTATAATTTATATAGTACAGTTATTAAAAAAGTTAATTGAATAAAAAGTATAATAGGTATACCAATTTTAAAATTCTTATGTTTAGTTTTATGTCTGAAGATATACATTCCTAACAACGATCCAATACTTCCACCAATTGCTGCAGATAAAAATAGTGTTTTTTCTTGTATGCGCCATTTATGTTTTATAGATTTTTGTTTATCTATATACATTAACATAAATGAAGTTATATTAATAATTAATATATATGGTATAAGATAAATAACCATGAAAAGCCTCCGATTTTAATTCTTTAAAAAATTATATAATAAATAGTTATATATTATCAAGAATAAAGAATAATCATAAGTATTAAAATGTTAAGTTGAAACTAAATAATATTAATATTTTAATAAAAAAATATATATTTTATTAAGTTTATGGTAAAATAAAAAAAGCGACATGGGTTAAGTATGCTAAAATGACAAAAATATCAATTGAATATTGACAAGTAAAAGTTTTAGGAGTAGAATTTTAACAAATAAAAATATAGAATATTTTTCTAAAAAAATTAATATATTCTTTTTATTTAAAAATGCAACGATGGAGACCTTATATAACAATAAAGAAAGTTTTAGAGAGTCGATGGTTGGTGTAAATCGATACTTTTTAGTTAATTAATATCACTCCTGAGCAGAATCCTGAACGTTATTAAATTTAACAATTAAGGACTATCCGGTGGCATCCGTTATATGCAAGGGTTTGTTAGAACCTAGTGATATTATATTAAGCAAAGTAGTTTTCCCACTTCTTATGATGTGTATCATTAAGGGTGGGTTTTTTTATACATTTTATTATTTAAAAATAGTGTAATCTAAAACAAAAGGGGGGCATAAATATGAAAGAAAGATTCTTGTTATCAGTTTTGGTGAAAAATTCTTCAGGAGTGTTAAGTAGAATATCAGGATTATTTTCAAGAAGAGGCTTTAATATTGATAGTTTAACAGCTGGTAGAACTGATGATAGTAGCATATCAAGAATGACTATTGCAGTAGTTGGAGATGATGATGTTTTAGAACAAGTAAAAAAACAATTAAACAAGCTTGAAGATGTTATAAAAGTTATAGTTCTTAAACCGGAAGAATCTGTATATAGAGAGTTAGTACTTATTAAGGTAAAAGCGCCTAAAGAAAAAAGGTCAGAAATAACAGGTATTGTTCAAATATTCAGAAGTAAAATAATAGATATATCACCAGATACATTAACAATAGAAATTACAGGTGATGAAGAAAAAATTTCAGCATTATTAAATCTTTTAGATGAATATGGAATTGAGGAGCTGGCTAGAACAGGAGTGACAGCCCTTCAAAGAGGAAATCAGATAATAAGAAAATATGATAAATGCTTTGAGGAATTGTAAAAAGCAATAAGCCTTATTTTAAGGGGGTGTTTTTTTGGGGCAAAAAAAAGTGAATATATTTGATTCAACCTTAAGAGACGGAGCACAAGGACAAGGAATTTCATTTTCATTGGAAGATAAACTAAAAATAGTTAAGGTTTTAGATGATATGGGAGTAGCTTATATAGAAGCTGGAAATCCTGGATCAAACCCAAAGGACATGGAATTTTTTAAACAAATAAAAAATATAGAATTAAAAAATGCAAAAATAGCGGCTTTTGGTTCTACTAGAAGACCTAAAATTAAAGTTAATGAAGATAATAATATAAAAAACATATTATTAGCTGATACTAAAGTAACTGTAATTTTCGGAAAGTCGTGGGATTTTCAAGTTACAGATATTTTAAAGACAACACTAGAAGAAAATTTATCAATGATTAAAGATACAATAGAGTATTTAGCAATAAAAGATAAAGAAGTCATTTTTGATGCAGAGCATTTTTTTGATGGATACAAAGAAAATAAAGCTTATGCACTTCAAACTTTAAAAGTAGCTAAAGAGGCAGGAGCAACAACGTTGGTTTTATGTGATACCAATGGAGGGACTTTACCGAATGAAATTGAAGAGATAGTTAAGGATGTAGTTAAAAATATAGAAGGCATTAACATAGGAATACATTGTCATGACGATATTGGTATGGCAATTGCAAATTCAGTAGTAGCAGTACAGGCTGGTGCTAATCATGTTCAAGGAACATTTATAGGACTTGGAGAAAGATGTGGTAATGCAAATCTAAGTGCTATAATTCCTACTCTTATGTTAAAGCTAAATTATTCAGTTGTAGAAGAAGAAAATTTATCTAAATTAACAACTGTTGCTAGATTTATATCAGAGATATCTAACATAGTCTTAAAAGATCAAGCACCATATGTAGGGGGAGCAGCATTTGCACATAAAGGAGGTATGCATATAGATGCAGTATGTAAGACACCAAAGTCTTATGAGCATATTGTTCCTGAAAGTGTAGGTAATAAGAGAAGATTTTTAATTTCAGAGGTTAGTGGTAAGAGCACAATATATTCAGAAGTTAAAAAGATATTTCCAGGTATTCCAAAAGAAAGTGCGGAAATACAAAAAATTACGGATAAATTGAAACAATTAGAATACGAAGGATATCAATTTGAAGGTGCAGAGGGAACTGTAGAACTTGTAATAAGAAAAACTATAGGTAAATATAGACCATTTTTTGATTTAAAACATTTTAAGGTTTTTGCTGAACAATGGTCTAAAAATCAAGAAGAACCTAGTTCTTCAGTTATTATAAATATAACAGTTGATGGAAAAGAGCAAATTAGTGCATCAGAAGGTGATGGACCAGTAAATGCATTAGACAAAGCATTAAGAAAAGCATTAGAGGTATTTTATCCTCAACTTAAGGATGTAAGACTTGTTGATTATAAAGTAAGAGTTTTAGATTCTGAGAGTGCTACAAAGGCAAAAGTTAGAGTATTAATAGAATCTACAGATGGAGTAGAAAATTGGAGTACAGTTGGTGTATCTAGAGATGTTATTCAAGCAAGCTGGATAGCTTTAGTAGATTCTATAGAATATAAATTGCTAAAAGACATAGAAAAAAAAGTAAGAACATATTTTTAAGGGGATGATTAAGAATGGGAATGACAATGACACAAAAAATATTAGCTGCACATGCTGGTTTAGAAAGCGTAAAAGCAGGACAATTAATTGAAGCAAATCTTGATTTAGTATTAGGGAATGATATTACAACTCCAGTAGCAGTAAATGAATTTAATAAGTTTGGAAAAGAAGGTGTATTTAATAAATCAAGAATAGCAATAGTTCCAGACCATTTTACTCCAAATAAAGATATAAAAGCTGCAGAACAAGTTAAATACATTAGAGAATTTGCTGCAGAAAAGGGTATAGAAAACTTCTTTGAAGTAGGAGAAATGGGAATAGAACACTGTCTATTACCAGAAAAAGGACTTGTTGTAGCAGGAGATGTAGTTATAGGAGCTGACTCACATACTTGTACTTATGGAGCATTAGGAGCTTTCTCAACAGGAATAGGATCTACAGATATGGCTGCAGGTATGGCTACAGGACAATGTTGGTTTAAGGTTCCATCAGCTATTAAATTTGTACTTAAAAATAAGCCTGCAAAATGGGTAAGTGGAAAAGATATTATACTACACATTATAGGACTTATAGGTGTTGATGGTGCATTATACAAATCAATGGAATTTGTAGGTGATGGATTAAAATATCTAACAATGGATGATAGATTTACTATGGCAAATATGGCTATAGAAGCTGGTGGAAAGAATGGTATATTCCCAGTTGATGAAAAAACAGAAGAATATTTAAAAGAACATGCTCAAAGAGAATGGAAGAAGTATGAAGCTGACGAAGATGCAGAATATGATCAAGTTATAGAAATTGATTTAAGTACATTAAGACCAACAGTTTCATTCCCACATCTACCAGATAACACAAGAACAATAGATGATGTTGGAGAAGTTAAGATTGATCAAGTTGTTATAGGATCTTGTACAAATGGTAGAATTTCTGACTTAAGAGTAGCTAGAGATATTCTTAAAGGTAAAAAGGTTGCTAAGGGAGTTAGATGTATAGTAATACCAGGAACTCAAAAAATATATCTTCAGGCTTTAGAAGAAGGAATAGTTAAAGACATAATTGAAGCAGGAGCAGTTTTCTCTACACCAACTTGTGGACCATGTTTAGGAGGACACATGGGAATACTAGCAGCTGGAGAAAGATGTGTTTCAACTACTAACAGAAACTTTGTAGGAAGAATGGGTCACGTTGAATCTGAGGTTTACCTAGCAAGTCCAGCAGTTGCAGCAGCATCAGCAATTACAGGAAAGATAACAGATCCAGAATTAGTATAGGGGGAATATTAATATGAAAGTAACAGGAAAAGTTTTTAAATACGGAGATAATGTAGATACAGACGTTATAATACCAGCAAGATACTTAAATACATCAGTTCATAGTGAATTAGCAGCACACTGTATGGAAGATATAGATGCAGATTTTGTTAAAAATGTTGAAGAAGGAGATATAATAGTTGCTAATAAGAACTTTGGATGTGGTTCATCAAGAGAACATGCTCCTATAGCTATTAAGGCATCTGGAGTAAGTTGTGTAATAGCAAAAACTTTCGCAAGAATATTCTACAGAAATTCTATAAATATAGGACTACCTATAATTGAATGTGAAGAAGCAGTTGATGCAATCAATGCAGGAGATAAGTTAGAAGTTGATTTTTCAACTGGCTTAATAATAAATTTAACTAAAAATGAAGAATACCAAGGGGAACCATTCCCAGCTTTTATGCAAAATATTATTGACAACAATGGATTAGCAGGATATATAAGAACAAAGAATAAATAGGTATTATTGGGGGTTATCAAAATGAAGTATAATATAGCAGTTATTCCAGGGGACGGAATAGGTCCAGAAGTTATAGATGGAGCAATAAAAGTTTTAAATGCAGTAGGAGAAAAGTTTGGTCATAGATTTGATTACGAATATGTACTAGCAGGTGGTTGTGCCATAGACAAATTTGGTACTCCGTTACCAGAAGAAACTCTAGAAATTTGTAGAAAATCTGATTCAGTATTACTTGGGGCAGTTGGAGGACCAAAATGGGATGATCCAAGAGCAAAAGTTAGACCAGAACAAGCTTTATTAGGATTAAGAGGTGGATTAGGTCTTTACTGTAACTTAAGACCAGCATTATTATATGCACCACTTAAGGATGCATCACCACTTAAAGATAGCATAATCGGAGATGGAATTGATATTCAAGTTGTTAGAGAATTAACTGGTGGAATATACTTTGGCGAAAGAGGAACTTGTGATGATAATGGAGTTCCAGCAGCATATGATACAGAAAAATATAATGAAGATGAAGTAAGAAGAATAGCTAAGATAGGTTTCGATGCAGCTATGAAGAGAAATAAAAAAGTTACATCAGTTGATAAGGCTAATATACTTGAAAGTTCAAGATTATGGAGAAGAATAGTTGAAGATGTAGCAAAAGATTATCCAGAAGTAGAATTAAATCATTTATATATAGATAATGCAGCAATGCAAATGGTAAGAGATCCAAGACAATTTGACGTTATAATAACATCAAATATGTTTGGAGATATACTATCAGATGAAGCTAGTATGGTTACTGGTTCTATAGGAATGTTACCATCAGCATCACTAGGAGAAAATAGCTTTGGTATGTATGAACCAATTCATGGTAGTGCACCTGATATAGCTGGAAAAGGAATTGCAAATCCACTTGCAACAATTCTTTCAGCTGGAATGATGCTAAGATATAGTTTTGGTTTAGATGATGAAGCAGATTTAATAGAAAGAGCAGTTGTATCAGCATTGGAAGATGGATATAGAACTGGGGATATAATGAGCGAAGGAATGAAATTAGTAGGAACAGAAGAAATAACTAAAGTTGTTATAGATAAGATAGAAAAGGGGATGCAATAAATGAGAAGTGATATAGTAAAAAAGGGACCTTCTAGAGCTCCTCATAGGTCACTATTTAAAGCGGCAGGATTAACAGAGGAAGAACTAGAAAGACCATTAATTGGAGTTGTAACTTCACAAAATGATATTATTCCAGGACACGTTAACTTAGATAAAATTGTTGAAGGTGTTAAAAAAGGAGTAACAATGGCAGGAGGTACACCATTAGTATTTCCTACTATAGGGGTATGTGATGGTATAGCAATGGGACATGAAGGAATGAAGTATTCCTTAGTAACAAGAGAGCTTATTGCAGATACAGTAGAGTGTATGGTTAAGGCTCATGGTTTTGATGCTTTAGTATTTATTCCTAACTGTGACAAAATAGTTCCAGGAATGATGATGGCAGCATTAAGACTAAATATACCATCAGTTTTAGTAAGTGGAGGACCAATGCTTCCAGGTAGATTTAAGGATACAGATGTTTCTTTAACTACAGTTTTTGAAGGGGTTGGAGCTTATGAAAATGGAACAATGCTTGAAGCTGATCTTAAAGAATTAGAAGATAATGCTTGTCCAACTTGTGGTTCATGTTCAGGAATGTTTACTGCAAATTCAATGAATTGTTTAGCTGAAGTTTTAGGATTGGCTTTACCTGGAAATGGTACAATACCAGCAGTATATTCTGAAAGAATAAGACTTGCAAAACATGCAGGTATGGCAGTGATGAATCTTTTAGAAAAGGATATTAAGCCAAGAGATATAGTAACTAAAGAATCAATTGAAAATGCTTTATCAGTAGAAATGGCACTTGGATGTTCTTCAAATTCAGTTCTACATTTAACTGCTATTGCTAATGAAGCAAAATTACCTATAAATTTAGATATAATAAATGAAATTTCAGCAAAGGTACCAAATCTTTGTAAGTTAGCACCTGCATCACAAACTCATATAATAGACTTATATTATGCAGGTGGAATACAAGCTGTTATAAATGAACTTTCAAAGAAAGATTTAATCCATCTTGATTGCATAACAGCAACAGGTAAGACTCAAGGTGAAAATATAGAAGGTAAAACTGTTAAGGATTATAAAGTAGTTAGACATATAGAAGATCCATATAGTCAAACAGGTGGTATTGCAATACTTAGAGGAAATCTTGCACCAGATGGAGCTGTTGTAAAGAGATCTGCTGTTGCACCTGAAATGTTAGTTCATGAAGGTCCAGCAAGAGTATTTAATTCAGAAGAAGAGGCTATAGAAGCAATATTAGGAAAGAAAATTAATCCTGGTGATGTAGTAATTATAAGATATGAAGGACCAAAAGGTGGTCCAGGTATGAGAGAAATGCTTTCACCAACATCAGCTATAGCTGGAATGGGTCTTGATAAAGATGTTGCACTTATAACAGATGGAAGATTTAGTGGAGCAACAAAGGGAGCTTCAATTGGACACGTATCACCAGAAGCAGCAGAAGGTGGAACAATAGCATTAATTGAAGACGGAGATATAATTTCTATAGACATGAATACAGGAAGACTTGATGTTAAGCTTTCTGATGAAGTGTTAGAAGAAAGAAGAAAGAACTTAAAGCCAGTTGAACCAAAAGTTAAGGATGGATATTTAGCAAGATATGCTAAATTAGTAAGTTCTGCAAGTACAGGAGCTGTGTTTAAATAGTTTATAAATTTAAAATTAAAGCTAGAGGAGCAGTCTCCTCTTAGCTTTTTACTATTAAAGGGGGTTATTTAATGTTATTGACAGGAGCAGAAATTTTGATTAAGTCTTTACTTGATCAAAATGTGGATACTATATTTGGATATCCTGGTGGAGCTGTTTTAAATATATATGATGAATTATATAAGTATTCTGATAAACTTCATCATGTATTAACTTGTCATGAACAAGGTGCAGCTCATGCAGCAGATGGTTATGCTAGGGCAACTGGAAAAGTAGGAGTATGTTTAGCAACATCAGGTCCAGGTGCTACTAATTTAGTTACAGGAATAGCAACTGCATATATGGATTCTATTCCTATGGTAGCTATAACAGGGAATGTTGCAAGTTCATTATTAGGTAAAGATAGTTTTCAGGAAGTTGATATTACAGGAATAACAATGCCAGTAACAAAACATAATTATATAGTTAAAGATGTAAATAAGTTACAAGAAGTTATAAGAGAGGCTTTTTATATAGCTCAATCAGGAAGACCAGGTCCTGTATTAATAGATATACCTAAAGATGTTACAGCAAATAAAGCTAATTATGAATATTTACCACCAAAGACTGTAGAAAAGAAGATAAGATACATAGCAGATGATGCTTTTTCAAAAGTTATAGATTATATTAATAAATCTAAACGACCATTTATTTATGCAGGTGGTGGAATAATTAGTGCAGAAGCATCAGAAGAATTAGTTGAATTTGCAGAAAAAATAGGTGCGCCAGTATCAAATACACTTATGGGAAAAGGAAATATAGATAGTGAACATCCTCTTTATACAGGAATGATAGGTATGCATGGTACAAAGGCATCTAATATTGCAGCAACTAAATGTGATTTATTTATAGCAATAGGTGCAAGATTCTCAGATAGAGTTTTAGCAAGACCTAAGGATATAGATAATGCAAAAATTATTCATATAGATGTAGATCCAGCAGAAATAAATAAGAATGTTAAAGTAGATACTTTTTTAATTGGAGATGCTAAACTTATATTACAAAAGTTAATTTCAGCAGTAGATGAAAAAAGAAATGATGAATGGATTAACGAAATTGAAACAATAAAAGAAGCTAACAATATACAAAGAGAATCTGAAGTTTTAACACCAGAATTTCTTTTTGAAAAGCTAAATAAGATGAATAAGGGTAATTTAATAATTAGTACTGAGGTAGGTCAACATCAAATGTGGGCAGCACAGTATTTTAAGTTTAGAAGACCAAGAACTTTTATCTCATCTGGTGGCCTTGGAACTATGGGATATGGCCTAGGTGCGTGTATAGGTGCTCAAGTTGGAAAGCCAGAATGTAAAGTTATAAATATAGCTGGAGATGGAAGCTTTGGAATGAATTGCAATGAAATAGCAACTGCTGTTTCAAATAAGTTACCAATAGTTATGATTATAATGAATAATAATGCTCTTGGAATGGTTAGACAATGGCAAACTATATTCTATGAGGGAAGATATTCACAAACTACATTAAATAGACAAACTGATTTTGTTAAATTAGCTGAGGCTTTTGG
>JAFADP010000164.1 GCA_023424785.1 Bacillota bacterium | reverse complement strand
CTTTTTTTATTTACATATTTAAGAAGTTCTTTATAACTATAAGTTTTACTATCTGAAATATTGTAGATATTATTTCTTTCATCTTTATAGTTTTTAATTATATAGTCTATGCTTAAATATATATTTTTTATATTACATAGACTAAGGTTCTTCTCTCCTTTTCCTACTGTATATCCTATTCCTTTTATTGAAGTTCTTCTTTGTATATTTAATTTAAAGTCTTTTGAATATACAGGAGCTAGTCTTAAAATACTATAGTTACTTTTACAAGTTGATTTTATATATTCTTCTGACATTTTCTTTGCTACTGCATATGGACTCTTAGGTAAAAGTGTTTCATATTCCTTATATTCTTCAATATTTAATCTCTCACCATATACTGATATTGTACTTAAGAATACAAAATTTTTCAAGTTTGTGCATTTATTGCTTAAGTCTATTAGATTCTTTGTACCTTCATAGTTTATTTTTATAAAACTTTCTTTTGAAAGATCATTTCCTTTATTATGAGCAAGAGCTGCTGCATGTATTATTATATCTATATCTTTGTTTTCTTTTAAAACCTTTTCTAAGTTATTATAGTTTGTAATATCACAACTATAATACTTGTGGCATTTTTCATATTCTTCTCTTTTTCCTATACCAACTATATAGTGTCCATTTTCTTTTAATCTTTGGCAAAGATATGATCCAATTATTCCATATACTCCTGTAATTAATATTTTCATATTACCACCTTAATTGCTTCCTTCTTTAAATCCATCTTTATTTAATACTTTAAAAAATGTTAAAAATAATATTTTTATATCAAATATAAAACTTTGTTTATCTAAGTACTCTTTATCAAGTTTCACCTTTAATTCTAATGAAATTTCATCTCTTCCATTTATTTGAGCCCATCCTGTAAGACCTGGAACTAGGTTGTTTACTCCTAATTCATTTCTCATTTCTTTTAAATCATATTGATTATAAAGCGCTGGTCTTGGTCCTACAAAACTCATTTCCCCTTTAAGTATATTAATAAGTTGTGGAAGTTCATCTAAACTTGTTTTTCTTAGAAACTTCCCTATAGTTGTAATATATTGTTCTGGATTTTCTAATAAATGAGTAGCTACATTAGGAGTATCTATTTTCATAGTTCTAAATTTATAAATAAAAAACTCCTTATTTCCTCTTCCTATTCTTCTTTGTTTAAAAAATACAGGACCTTTTGAAGTTAATTTTATTATTAATGAAATTAAAACTAAAACTGGTGAAAGTATTACTATACAAATTAAACTTAATAAAAAATCAAAAATCCTCTTCATATTTTATGCCCCTTCATTTAATTTAGTTGCTGCTACCTCATCTTCAGAAACATTATTATCTCCAATATATGTTGGTACTATTTCCTTAAGTTTTCTTTTTATTTCTACAATATTGTTGCTCTTTGATACTTCTATTAACTCATTTATTTTTCTCTTTAAATCTATTAAGTTATAAGTTCCTGGTCTTGCTACAAATATTTTATTATGAGAGGTTTTACTTAATCCCTCTTCTCCCATAAGAAGCTCTTCATAAAGCTTTTCTCCTGGTCTTAAACCAGTTATTTTTATTTCTATATCTTCATTTGGAGTAAGTCCACTTAACTTAATTAAATTTACTGCCAAGTCATATATTTTAACTGGCTTGCCCATATCTAAAATAAATATTTCTCCACCTTTTGCAAAAGCACCAGCCTGAAGTACAAGCTGTGCAGCTTCTGGAATTGTCATAAAATATCTTGTTATATCCTTATGTGTTAAGGTTACTGGTCCTCCTTCTTTTATTTGCTTTTTAAATAAAGGAACTACAGAACCATTAGAACCTAGAACGTTCCCAAACCTTACTGCAACAAATTCTGTTTTACTTTCCTTATCTATGGCTTGTATTATCATTTCACAAAGTCTTTTTGAAGCACCCATTATATTTGTAGGATTAACAGCTTTATCTGTAGATATAAGTACAAATCTCTCTACATTATACTTACTAGATACTTCTGCTACATTTAAAGTTCCTAAATTATTATTTTTAAAAGCTTCACTTGGACTATTCTCCATTAATGGAACATGTTTATGAGCTGCTGCATGAAATACTAAATTAGGTCTATATTTACTAAATACCTCATCTAATCTATTTTTATCTCTAACTGACCCTATTAAAGTAATTAAGTTTAAATCCTCATACTTACTTAAAAGTTCTCTTTCGATATCATATACATTATTTTCATAAATATCAAAAATTATAACACTCTTTGGTTTATATTTTACTATTTGTCTGCAAAGTTCGGAGCCTATTGATCCTCCTCCCCCTGTTACTAAAACAGTTTTTCCTTGTATATATTCAAGTATTCCTGCATAGTCTAGGTCAACTGCTTCTCTACCTAATAAATCTTCTACTCTAACATCTCTAATTTGCTTAATATCATTCTTTCCATCTTCCATTTTATTAATATTAGGCATTACCTTTACTCTAGCCCTTGTTTCCTTGCATATATTAACTATTTCATTAAAATCCTTTTCATTTATTTCTGAAACAGCTATTATAATTTCACTAATACCCATATCTTCTATAATTTCAGGAATATCATATCTATCTCCTAAAATTTTTACACCATTAATACTTTTGCCTATTTTACTTTTATTATCATCAACAAAGGCTACAACTCTCTTCTTATATTTAGTGTTCTTTCTAAATTCATTTTCTATAAAGGTTCCGTTATAGCCCCCACCAACAACAAGTACTCTTTTATAATTTTCCAAAATAATTGGAGAGTTTAAATAAATTAATGTCCTCTTTATAGCTCTCCATGCCATTCTTATTCCATTACATAAAAGCACTATTAAAATGCTTGACATAAGAGTTACCATAAGTGGTACTCTTGGACTTTTCATTAATGATATAATAATAGAAATTATAAATCCTAAACACACACCCTTAAGTCCATTAATAAACTCTTCAATACTATCTAAAGTCCATAAACTTTTATACTGTTTTATTAAAATAAATATTAATAAATATAAAAAAGAAAAGAATACTACCTTATGTAAATATCCACTAAAAATCTCAAGCATTCTTCTCATAGAAATATACCCAAATTTAAATCTAAAATTAAAAGCTATAAAATATGAAGTGAATATTAAAATATAATCAACTAAAATTATTATAAATCCCTTTACCCTCTCATTTTTAATCATAATAACTCCTCAATACTACGTTAACTTCTCTTCCTTAATTTATCATACACCATATAATACGATATGTAAAATAATAACAATCCAATTATTCCACCTAAAAAATCTATCATAACATCTTTAACATTTGATCCTCGCCCTGGAACATAAAGCTGATGATATTCATCGCTTACTGCATAAATTAGAACTATAAGTAATATAGTACTAACAACACTTCTTCCCTTCCTATTATATGTAAAGAATGTTAATGCTAATAATATTGAAAGCACTCCAAACTCAAAGGCATGAGCATTTTTCCTTATAAAAACATTAAAATTTTGAACTGACTTTGTATTATTATTTTTATTACTTCCTAAGTATGTATAATTATTATTAGTTATTTTATTAACTACTTTATAGCTTGTACCATTTGATTCTTCTCCATTTAATGAAGAATTATAAAAAATAAATCCCATCCACAATATGCATATTATTAATGGAATATGCTTAACTATTTTTTTCATTTTTCCCGTCCTTTATATTTTTTACAACTTAATAATATATATTATATATTAATTCTTTCATCTTTTAAAATAATTTTGTAAAAAAGTTTAATTTATGGCAGATTTATTTCCCACAAAAGAAAAAACAGTTAGCTTTTGCTAACTGCTTCTCTTAAATTTATTACTTTAATTTTCTTAATATTTCTTCTACATCTAATCCATGAACTGCACAAGCTTCTGCTAAAGTTTCCATTTGTGATGATGGACATCCTAAACAGTGCATACCACATTCCATTAATATATTTGCATTTTCTGCATTACCTTTTAATATATCACCTATAATCATATCTTTACTTATAGCACCATTTTCACTTTTAGAAGCTTTAACTTCTTCTCCAAAGAACATTTCCATATCTTCTTCTACTGTAGATATTCCACCAATTCCAAAGTTATCTACTAATACTTTAGCTACATTTGGAGATAGGAATGCAGGAAGTGTTGGTCCTAAGTGTATTTCTTTTACTCCAAGGTATAATAAGCTTAATAAAACTATAACTGCCTTTTGTTCATACCAAGCAATGTTATATATAATTGGTAATTCATTAATATCTGCTAGTCCAAATACTTCTTTTAATTTTAAAGCAATTAATGCTAAAGAATATGAATCATTACATTGACCAGCATCAAGAACTCTTGGAATTCCTCCAATATCTCCTAAATCTAATTTATTATACTTATATTTTGCACATCCTGCAGTAAGTATTACTGTATCCTTTGGAAGTGCTTTTGCAAAATCTGTATAGTAATTTCTCTTAGCTGCTCTACCATCACATCCAGCCATTACCACAAACTTCTTTATAACACCAGACTTAACTGCTTCTACTACCTTATCAGCTAGTGCAAATACTTGAGCATGTGCAAATCCACCTATAATTTCTCCAGTTTCAATTTCCTTTGGAGCATCACATGTTTTTGCAAGTTCAATTATTTCAGAAAAATCTTTTTGTGAACCTGATTCACCTTCAATGTGCTTGCAACCTACATAACCTGCTGCACCTGTTGTGAACATTCTATTTTTATAAGAATCCTTTGGTGGTACAATACAGTTTGTTGTCATTAATATTGGTCCATTAAAGCTTTCAAATTCATCTTTTTGCTTCCACCAAGCATTACCATAGTTACCTACTAAGTGCTTGTACTTCTTTAATTGTGGATAGTAATGTGCTGGTAACATTTCAGAGTGAGTATAAACATCTACTCCTGTACCTTCTGTTTGAATTAGTAATTGTTCAATATCTGCTAAATCATGACCAGATACTAATATACCAGGATTTTTACCTGCTCCAATATTTACTTTTGTTATTTCTGGATTTCCATAGCTTTCTGTATTAGCCTTATCAAGTAATGCCATACCATCTACACCAACTTTACCAGTTTCTAAAGTTAATGCTATTAATTCATCTACAGTTAAAGAATCATCTAATAACTTTCCTAGTGTTTCTTGCATAAATGCATCTATTTCTTCATTATAATATCCTAATGCATTTGCATGTTTAGAGTATGCTGATAAACCTTTTAATCCATAAGTTATTAATTCTCTTAAAGAACGAATATCTTCATCTTCAGTAGCTAAAACACCTACTTCATTAGAATCTGCCTTTTCCTTTAACATAGCATTTACTTCTTTACCATTGTTATTTCCACATAGAATATTTTTAATTGATTCTAATAATCCAGATTTTTTATTTTCTTCTATATCCCAAGTTGCAGCTTCTGATAATCCGTTTTTATCTGATAATTGTTCCATTAATTCATTTTTCATTGATAATGTTTCTTTTACTCTAGCATAAAAAACATCATCATCAAAGTTTGCATTTGTAATTGTTGTAAATAAGTTTAAAGTAATATAATTATTAATATTCTTAGAAACTTCCTTTCCTTCTGCACGTAATCTTGTTGTTACTTCAGATAAACCTTTTGTTACATATATTAATAAGTCCTGCATATTAGCAAGATCAGAACTTTTACCACAAACCCCTACTTTTGTACATCCTTTATTTTGAGCTGTTTCTTGACATTGCATACAAAACATATTTCTACTCATTTTTTCTCTCCTCTATTTTAATTATTAATTATTTTCTATAAATCTTACACGCATATAATAACCTATATATAAATACAACTCTGTAACATATGTTACATTTAAGAAAATTTTTTTAAAAAAATAAGATTATCCTTAAAGATAATCTTACCTTTAAGGATAACCTTAGTCTTAAATAGATAATAATTTGAAACTATTTTCTACACAGGATATATTTAATTTAATATTATCAATATTACAAATATAATCATTTAATTTATTTATAAATTCTTTTTGACTATCAAATTCTTTTCTTAAATTATATACATCTTTAATTAAATTTCCATAGGTACTTGCACATGCATACTGATTTAATTCACATTTATCTTCAAAACTTATTATGTTATATTCTACTTCTTCAATTATATTAAGTCTTATATTTCTTAGTTCTTTAATAGTGTACTTACTATCAAGTAAAAATTTATCTATCATTTCTTTATTACATCTTATTAATTGTTCTAATCTACTTTTCTCATTTTTTAACATTACAATGCTTTTTTTATAACATCCATTTATATCTTTTAATTTCAAACACTGAATGTTTTCCATAGAGCCACCCCCTTAAATTTATTTTACCATATTTTTACATTAATTCAATGTTTTTTAATAAAAAAAGAGATGCAAATTGCATCTCTCTACTTTCTTCTTAATATTTTATTTATTGGTCCTCTAAATAAATCTTTTTCTGTATTATTCATTCCAAACTTCCACATAGAGAACACAAATATACAAGAATATACTATAGCTAATAAAATAAACTTTGGTATACTATTAACTCCTATAACAAACATAATAACAGCACCTGCTATTATTGGTATTATTAAGGCTGGTACAAACTCACCTATTTGATTCCAGAAGTAAATCATATCTAGTCCAACTTTTTTATGATAATAAATATTCATAATAATACAGTTAGCAACAAGAATAGCAATTGATGTTCCTATAGCTGAACCTACTCCTCCAAATGCCTTTGCAAGAGGAATACTTAATAATATATTACATAATGCAATAGATACATATAATACTGATCTAAATCTATGCATATTTTTTGCTTTTTGTATTTCTATACCTACATTTTGAATTAAAGGAATAGTTACAGGTACTATAAGAATTAATGCTATATAATAAGAAGTTTCATATCCTTCCCCTGCCCATACACTTATAAAGTATTTTCCAAATATAA
>JAFADP010000038.1 GCA_023424785.1 Bacillota bacterium | reverse complement strand
GATATATTCTTAACAGTAAATTTATATACTTTAAACTCTATATTATTTATTTTTTTAGGTTTTACTTTCCTCATATTAAATAATACTCTAGGTGCCAAGTTCTTATAAGTATCTAGTAATACTCCTGATATAAAGGATATAGTTATAGTTATAATTGCAGTTTTAATAATGTTTATCATACGAACCACCTCCTATTTATTTCCAGTTGTGTCTATAATTATAAATTCGTACAATGTCATTGTCAAATTCTATTATTAAATTAAATCATAAAAAATACATAATATTATTATCATTATTAGCAAAAACTATAACTATATTAATTGTGGATGGTTTAAATATGAAAGATACAGAAAAAGCTTATATTGCAGGAATTATTGATGGTGAAGGAAGTATAATGTTACAAAGGATTCATAGTAATGAGCATCCTTCTCCTTGTGTTTCTATAGCTTCAACAACTTATGAGCTATTAGAATGGATTAAAAATATAATAGGAAAGGGAATGATAGTAAAAATAAAAATCCTAGATTTAAAATCTAGGATTTTTTCATGGTGGAGATGAGGGGTCGGCAGCTTTCCATTCTTTCGATAAATATTTCCTTTAAGGAAATAACTGGTCCTGACTATATCTTTTCCAAATATTTATTTTTAATTTGGAACCTGGCATATTATAGAAGCTTAGATTTACATTTTAAAATGCATATATCTTCTATCCTAGTATTCCATAGCTTTAGCTTTAGGAATCTATAAGTCGATACGCGGCTGTTGAATTTCTTCACATACCACTCGGTATTGCCACCAACTTTACTTGCTGCGGTTTCACCGATAAAGCCAAGTTTTCACTTATATATTGCTATATAAGGCGACTTTTTCATAAATCGAACCCCTGTCCGAAAGCAGACCAGCCTGACTTTCTACGAGCGTAGCCTATATATTTAAGTTTCGCGCCTTAGAGTGCCTATAGGCAGGCATCTAATTTGCTAGCTTCATGAATACCCCTCTAGCTCAAAGCTTTGCTAGACTTCGTTCCCCACTTTTATGACACCCGCTACCCAAATCGTAGGCAATCTGGACGGATGAGCGGCTTATATTAAGCTGCTAATGCAAAATTTTCTTCTGCGTTTATATTTAATGCATACTTTATTATCGAGGCACCATGCTTCCCTCGGCTCGCTTATCAAACCCATCTTACCCCCGTCGAAGCCATAACATCCCCATGTTATTAGCATATTAGATTACTTTGCATTACGGGATAATTTGAAGTTTTAATAAACTGAATTTATATTCAATTTTATTTTCTTCAGTAGCTTATTATATAATATAAAAAA
The DNA here is from genome assembly GCA_023424785.1 of Bacillota bacterium. Lineage (GTDB taxonomy): Bacteria > Bacillota > Clostridia > Clostridiales > Clostridiaceae > Clostridium. The sequence goes on along the minus strand of JAFADP010000038.1, from coordinate 13,129 downwards.
TTTTATGTCAATGACATATTTTTAAAATTTTTGAGCATAATATACTTTGTTAGTACTATTAAATTAAGGAGGAAGTGATAAAAAATGTATACTTGGTTAAAAGACTTGAAATTATTTCTTAAGGAAAATCATATAAGAACTCTTCTCTTATTACTTATTTTATTCTTATTACTTATTAATGCAATAATAATCACTTCCTCCACTTATAACGATGGCTCTACTAAAAGTTATAACCAAAAAATAAACTTTATGCCTTTAATTCATTTTTAGCATAATCTATTTAAGAAAAAAGTAACTATACACTAGTTACTTTTTTCTTTTTGCTTATTATTTAATTTTTCATCTTGCCTTTTATCATCATCATTATCTTGAGTAACTTCTTCTACTTCTTTTTTTAGTTCCTCTTCTATTGCATTTATATCTATATTTCGCTTCTTCAATCTATTATTAGTTACTATTGATAATACTGTGTATAGTACTCCAAATAGAGGAACTCCAAGTAACATTCCTAGAACTCCAGCACTATTTCCACCAACAGTTATTGCAAATAGCACCCATAATGCTGATAATCCTATTGAGTTTCCTACTACAAATGGATATATTAAGTTACCTTCTATTTGTTGTATAACTATAAATATTATAATAAATAGTATTAGTTTTTCTGGCTGTACCATAACAACTATAAAGCCTGAAAGCACTGCCCCTGCAAATGCCCCAAATATAGGCACTAATGCAGTTACTCCTATTATTGTACTAATAAGAAGTGTGTATGGCATCTTAAATATTCCCATTCCTATAAAACATAAAATTGCTAATATAACAGCTTCTATACACTGACCTGTTACAAATCTAGAAAACTTTATATTTGATATAGCTGCTACCTTTAATATTTTTTTTACTTTTTCCTTAGGTAAATAAGCATAGAATATTTTCTTTATTTGTAATGATAATTTTTCTTTACTTAATAAAATATAAATAGAAACTATAAAAGCTAGTACAATATTTACTATTGTTGATGTTACACCTATTGTAATATCTAATGCATGAGAAAATATTGTTCCTACAAGTTGACCAACAATAGCTATTATGTCTTCTCCCATAGATACTATTTTATTATACATATCATTTACAAAGTCTTGATTAAGTAAACCACTATTATTAAATTGTTCTGTTAAAAAGTTTTCTAAGCTTTGAGCATATTGTGGTACATTTTTAACTAATGTTGAAGCACTTTCTACTAATTGTGGAACAACAAAAGTTATTAAACCTACAATAAGTAAAACAATACTTAATATAGTAAGTATTAATGCTAATGGTCTTTTTAATTTGCTTTTATTATTTTTTATAAATTTAGAAAGCAATCTATCTTCATATGCCTTCATAGGCAAATTAATAACAAATGCCATACAAGCACCAATTATAAATGGACTTAAATAACCAAGAATAGCTCCAATTACGCTTCCTACTGTCCCTAAGTTTAAGAAAACATAAGCTAGTACAATAGCATAAGTAATTAATAAAAAGTAATTTTTCGTACTCTCATCTTTTAAAAATTTCAAATGACCATCACCCTCCTTATAAAAGGAAGCTGGTTCAAAATATTATAATATTTTGACACAGCCTCTATTTTAATATCTATTTCTTTCTTTAATAGCTCTATCCATATCTCTTTTGTGAGCCTTCTCTAGCATAGAATCTCTCTTATCGTAATTTTTCTTACCTCTACATACTCCTATAGCTACCTTAACCTTACCATTTTTAAGATATAAAGATAGTGGTACTAATGTATAACCATCTCTTTGAACTAATCCTAAAAGTCTTGCAATTTCAGCTTTGTGAAGTAAAAGCTTTCTTTCTCTTAAAGGATCTACATTAAATATATTTCCTTGTTCATAAGGACTTATATGCATTTGTTTTATAAAGGCTTCTCCATTATCAATATCTGCGTAGCAATCTTTTAAATTACACTTGCCATTTCTAATAGATTTAACTTCTGTACCAACTAAAGCTAACCCTGCCTCTATGGTTTCTTCTATAAAATAATCATGTCTAGCTTTTCTATTTTCTGCCAGCGAATTACTATTCTTCTTTCTTACCAATACTCTCACCCACTTAGGTTTTTATTTTACATATATAAGATTATAATACATCTTCAGCATCACCTTCAACAGGTTCTTTTAAAGATTCTTTAACTTCTGGTAATTTTTCTATCAATTCTTTAGTTGCTTTTATTTCCACCCTTGAGTTTTCATCTTCTATTACTTCAAAGAATATTTCACGATTTGGAATATCTACTCTACTACAAACTACTTTTACTGAATCTCCAAGTCTATAAATCTTCTTAGTTCTTTCTCCAATTAGTGAAAGATGAGCTTCATCATAAATATAATAATCATCATCTAATGCAGTTATATGAACAAGACCTTCAATTGTATTTGGTAACTCTACAAACATACCAAATGAAGTGACAGAAGATATAATTCCATCAAATTCTTCTCCAATTTTATCAAGCATAAATTCTGCTTTCTTTAAGTCATCTACTTCTCTTTCTGCTTCTTGAGCTAATCTTTCCATTTCTGAAGATTGTTTAGACGCTGTATCAACTATTGTTGATAGTTTCTTAGCTCTTCCTTCATCAATTTTTCCATTTAAATGTTCCTTTATAATTCTATGAATTTGTAAATCAGGATATCTTCTTATTGGTGATGTAAAGTGGCAGTAGTATTTAGCTGCTAATCCAAAGTGTCCTACACATTCTGGAGAATACCTAGCTTGCATCATACTTCTTAATAATAGTGTACTTACTACTATCTCTTCCTTCTTTCCTTTTACCTTATCTAATATTTCTTGAAGATTTCTTGGCTTTATTTCACCTCCCCATTTTATAAAGTATCCTAAGTTATATACAAATTCCTTAAACTTTTCAAGCTTTTCATCATCTGGATCTTCGTGAATTCTATATACAAAAGGAAGATTAGTCCAATACATATACTCTGCTACTGTTTCGTTACATACTAGCATGAATTCTTCTATCATCCTATTTGCAATTTCTCTTTCATAAGGTCTTATATCTATTGGCTTTCCTTTTTCATTTAATGTTATTTTAGCTTCTTCAAAATCAAAGTCTATAGCACCTCTTTTAATTCTCTTCTTATAAAGAATATTACAAAGCTCTTCCATAGTTTTAAAATCATCTACAAGATAATCATATTTTTTAATTAACTCTTCATCATTGTCTCTAAGTATCTTAGTTACATCTGTATAAGTCATTCTTTCATTAGTTTTAATTACTGATTCACATATTTCATGCTCTAATACTTTACCATTATTATCAATAATCATAATACAACTTAGTGCTAATCTATCTACCTTAGGATTTAAAGAACATATTCCATTAGATAACTTCTTTGGAAGCATAGGAATAACTCTATCTATTAAGTAAACAGAAGTAGCTCTTTTTAATGCTTCTTTATCTAAAGGATTCTTTTCTCTTACATAATGAGAAACATCTGCTATATGCACTCCTAATTTATATCTTCCATTAGGTAACTTTTCTATAGATACTGCATCATCTAAGTCTTTAGCATCTTCACCATCTATAGTTACCATTCTTACGTCTCTTAAGTCTGTTCTTCTTTCATATTCTTTTTTAGGAATTTCTTCTTCAATTCCTGCTGCAAAATTTAACACCTTTTCTGGGAACTCTTCAGGTAAACCAAACTTTTTAATTATAGTTAAAATATCTAATCCTTTATCCCCCTTCTTTCCTAGAACTTCTGTAATTTTCCCTTCTGGGCTTCTTCTCTTTTCTGGCCATTTAGTAATTTCTACAACTACTATATCTCCATCTTTTGCACCATTTCTATCATTTTTTGAAACAAAGATATCTTGATTAATTTTAGTATCTTCTGCAACTACAAATCCAAAATTTCTACTATCTTCGTATCTTCCAATAAGCTTTTTATTTCCTCTTTCAATAATTTGGACAACTTCTCCTTCTCTTTTTTTCCCCATTTTATCTTCTCTAGTTATTTGAACTAATATTTTATCTCCATTCATTGCACCATTAATGCATGTACTTGGAATAAAAACATCCTTTTCTCCTTCTTTATCAGGAATAAGGAATCCAAATCCTTTTGCATGTGCTTGAAGCTTTCCTGTAATTAAACCTAGTCTTTCTGGAACTGCATATTTATCTTTTTTTGTTCTCATTATAAGACCTTCTTTTTCCATTGTTTTCAAGGTCTTTTTAAAGGCTTTATATTCATTTTCATTTATATCAAAAACTGCAACAAGTTCTTGAATATCCATTGGTCTATATGCTTCTTCACGCATAAATTCTAACAATGTATTTTTAATTCCCATTATTATTCTCCTTTTTACAATTTAATAAATTTCTCATTTTCTCTAGTTTTCTCAATATATAAATGTATAATGCACACCTGTCTTAATCTTTTATATTTTATCCATATTATAAATTATTAATCTATACCTTATATTACCACAATATGTGCTGAATAATAAATATTATCATAAAAATTTAAATATACTAGCCTAAGTTTAATTCAAAAGTCTTTTTTTATATATAAATGTACTTTTTTGTATGTTAATTTCTCCTACATTCTACATTTTCCCCCTTGCCATAATGAACCAATATTTTATATAATTTACATTGAAACTGTTTCCAAAAGGAAATATTTAGGGGGGGTTTTTATGAAACGTAAATTAATAAAATCTTTATCTGCTTTAGCTTTAGTCTCAGCTTGTATATTTGCAACGCCAATATATGCTAGTGCTGCTGACAATGCTGTAATTACTCAAAATGGTAGTAATATAAAAATATCTAATTCTGTTCTTTCATTAACTGTTAATGATTCAGGTAAATTTGATATTGAAACTATAGGTGGAGATCCACAAAATCCTAATGATGATAATGTTGAAATTTTATATGGTTACACTAATGGAGAAGCTATTAAAGTTGGGGATGACTTTGAATATATTAGTTGTAAATTTAATGATGCTTTATGGAATAATTATGTTGATGGAAATAGCATCGTTAGTGAATATACCTTTAATGGAGTAAATGTAAAGAGAATTCTTACTCTAGAAGCTGGTCCAAACTCAACATACAATGACTCAGTAAAATTTAAATATATTCTTACTAATACAACAGATACAGCACAAGATACTTCTTTTCAACTAATGCTTGATACTCTAGTTGCTGGAAATGATGATTCTCCTTTTAATATTCCTGATATAGGTAGCTTTGATACAGGTAAAAGATTAACTGGAGATGAAGTTCCAAATTACTGGTTCACTTATGACAATCTAGAAAATCCAAAAGCAATCTGTAAAGGTTCTTTTCTTTTGAATAATAAACCTAATGTTGTAGACTTTTCTAATTGGTCTAGTTATTCAAAATATAAATGGGAACAAGAAATCTCTGAAGGTGAATTTAATGGAGATAGTTGTGTAAACATGTACTGGAATAACAATATTATTCAACCTGGTGAAAGTAAGGTTATAGAAACATATTATTCTATAGGTGCATCTAATGTTGAAGTTAATAATGACTTAGCTATATCTATATTAAATGGTGATAGAGTTAACATTATACCTAATGAAGATTCTTCTTATTCTCCATATGGAACTAGTGCAGTAATAAAAAATATTGGTGATGTTTCATTAAAAAATGTACAAGCTAATATTATTATTCCTGAAGAATATAAAGATATTATAGCTCTAACTAGTCCATCTACATTCTCAATAGAATCTTTAGATGTAAACAGTGAAAAGTTAATAAGCTATACTTTCGAAATACTAAAGGATATATATGAACCAATAGAAATAACTTACACTATTAATGTAACTTCTGATACAACAGATGTTAGAACAATATCTCAAACTATGGTCATTCAACCAAATGCAATTAGAAGTATTTCTGCAGAATTAGAAGGAGAAAATCCTGATGCAGTAAAACCAAATGAAGATAATAAATATGACAACTACAATACTACTGTTAATGTTACAAATAATTCTGAAAGTGAACTTGATAATGTAACTGCCACTATAGTAATTCCTGATGAATTTAAAGATATTCTTTCTTTAGCTGATGGTGAGGAAAGTATATTTACTTTTGATAAATTTAATCCAAATGATACTCTTAATCATTCTTGGAATTTAGTAGTTGCACCTGGTTATGAAGATAAAGTGGTAACTTATTATGTATATGTACAATACGGAGATGAAGAGCCTATAGTTTTAACTAAAACTTTAAATATATCAGCTCTTATTAAACCAGTTGAACCAGTTGAACCAGTTGAACCAGAGGAGCCAGCACCTGAAGAAGAACAAACTGAAACTCCTTCAAATGAAAGTAAACCAACTTCAACTCCTTCAACAACCACTACAACAACTACTACAACTACTAGTTCTAATCCAAAAACAGGAGATGCTAGTGCATTTGGAACAGCAATTTTAGCTCTTCTTTCATTAGGTACAAGCGTAGTTAGTAGAAAAAAATATACTCCTAAACATTAAAAAAATAATACCATTGGATTTACTCCAATGGTATTATTTTTATTATTTAATTAAGTTCAATAATATTCCACCAAACTTAACTATTACAGGTGCAAATACAAGAGAAACTATTGTTATAAGTTTTATTAATATATTCATTGAAGGCCCTGAAGTATCCTTAAATGGATCTCCTACTGTATCTCCTACAACTCCTGCTTTATGAGCAAAGCTACCTTTTCCACCATGAGCTCCGCCTTCAATATATTTCTTAGCATTATCCCAAGCACCACCTGCATTTGCCATCATTATTGCCATAAGAACACCTGTTACAACTGCCCCACCTATAAGACCTGCTAAGGCTTCTGCTCCTAATAATATTCCTATAAATAATGGAACTACTATAGCTAATATACCTGGCAATATCATTTCTTTTAAAGCTGAAGCTGTTGATATTTCAACACATTTTGAGTAATCAGGTTTTTCTTTTCCCTCTAATATGCCTTTCTTTTCTCTAAATTGTCTTCTCACCTCTTCTACCATTTGGCTTGCAGCTTTTCCAACAGAAGACATTGTTAAAGCTCCAAATAAAAATGGTAACATACCTCCAATTAATACTCCAACTAGTGTTAATGGGTTAAGTAAATCTATTTTTTCTAAATTAACTGCTTGTGCATAAGATGCAAATAGTGCTAACGCTGTAAGTGCAGCTGAACCAATTGCAAATCCTTTTCCAATTGCTGCTGTCGTATTTCCAACAGAGTCTAATTTGTCTGTTATTTCACGAACTTCCTCTTTTAAACCACTCATCTCTGCAATTCCACCTGCATTATCTGCTATTGGTCCATATGCATCTACTGCTACTGTAATAGCTGTTGTAGATAACATTCCCACAGCTGCTAATGCAATTCCATATAACCCAATTTTAGCATCGCTATTTCCACCTACACTAAAGAATGCCACTAAGATAGCTATTACTATTAAAATAATTGGAATAACTGTTGATTTCATGCCTACTGATAGTCCTGATATAATATTTGTTGCTGGACCAGTTTCAGATTCACGTGCTATAAGCTTCACTGACTTATAATCAGCAGATGTATATACTTCTGTAATCTTACCTATTATTATTCCTACTACTAATCCTGCAATTACAGGAATAAATAACTTCAATTCTCCAAATATAAAGTAACATCCTAATCCACCAAATATAAGAGTTAATATTCCTGCTATTAAAGTTCCTGTATTTAATGTTTTCTGTGGATTTTCTCCTTTACTACTTCTTACATAAATTATTCCTATTAAAGAACATATTATTCCAACTGATGATAAGAATAGAGGATATATAGCTCCCTCTTTAGCAGTTATACTAGATACAAATCCACCTAAAGTAATAGCTGATATTATTGAGCCAACATATGATTCAAATAAATCTGCTCCCATTCCTGCAACATCACCAACATTATCACCAACATTATCTGCAATGACTGCTGGATTTCTTGGATCATCTTCTGGTATACCAGCTTCTACTTTTCCAACTAAATCAGCACCTACATCAGCAGCTTTTGTATATATTCCTCCACCAACTCTTGCAAAAAGAGCTATGGATGAAGCACCTAATCCAAACCCAGTTATATGTTCGCTATTTAAATTAAATACTATTGTTAACACACCAAGCCCAAGAAGTCCTAATCCAACAACACTTAATCCCATAACACTTCCACCTGAAAATGCTATAGCTAAAGCTTCCTTTATTCCTCTTTCAGCCGCTTTAGCAGTTCTAACATTTGATTTTACAGCTATTCTCATTCCTAAATATCCTGCAACTACAGAAAAACATGCGCCTACTATAAATGCAATACCTGTTTGTATACTTAAGAATATAGTCATAAGAATAAACACAACGATTACAAAAACTACAAGATATCTATATTCCTTATTTAAAAATGCCATGGCACCTTCTTCTATATATCCTGCAATCTCTTTCATTTTGGGATTCCCTGCATCTTTCTTTACAATGCTTTTTGATATGAACATTGTTGTAATCAATGCAATCAATCCACATATTATTGGTAAAAGTAATAAATCCATATAAACCCCTCCCTTTCTTTATTAGGTTCACTTATATATATTCTCCATGAATTAAAAAATTCCTTACAAAAATTTCCTAAACTTAATTTTTTTTATATAAAAAAGTAGATGGCTAAATTTAACCATCTACTTTTAATTAAATTAAGTTAAATGTAATTATAAGTATTGTAAATACAATCATTCCTATAACTGTTACTCTTTCAAGCATAACTTCCTTAGTTCTTGCTTTATTCTTAGAGAAGAATGTTTCATTATTGCTTCCTTGTATTAAACCACTTAATGCATCTGATTTACTTGGTTGCATTAATATAGAAATAACAACTACTAATCCAACTAATAAAATTGCTATCATTAAAGCTGTCTTCATAGGAACACCCCCTAACTTTATTCTGACTGTACATAATTAACTTATAACATCATAACATATATTATAAGATTTTACAATTAGAATACATATAAAAGAGTGTAAATTTATTACTTTTGTATTTAAAAGTGATAATTTACACTCCTCTATAAACTAATTATTTTATATTAAAGAATGCACATTTTCCTCTATATTCTGCAACATCCTCTAATTCTTCTTCTATTCTTAATAATTGATTATACTTAGCAACTCTTTCACTTCTAGCTGGAGCTCCTGTTTTAATTTGGCCTGCATTTACTGCTACAACTAAATCTGATATTGTTGTATCTTCAGTTTCACCAGATCTATGAGATACAACTGCAGTATATCCTGCTCTATTAGCCATTTCTATAGCATTTAAAGTTTCTGTTAATGTACCTATTTGATTTAATTTTATAAGAATTGAATTTGCTACACCTTTCTCAATTCCTGACTTTAATCTTGAAGTATTAGTAACAAACAAGTCATCACCTACTAACTGAACTTTCTTTCCTAATCTTTCAGTCATTAGCTTCCAACCTTCCCAATCTTCTTCTGCCATACCATCTTCAATAGATATAATTGGATATTTATTTACCCAATCTTCAAAGAATGCTACCATTTCTTCAGCAGTTAAAGTCTTACCTTCATTTTCTAATACGTATTTTCCATCTTTATAATATTCAGATGATGCAGCATCTATAGCTATAAACATATCTTCACCTGGTTTATATCCAGCTTTAGTTATAGCTTCTATTATTACTTCTACAGCTTCTACATTTGATTTTAAGTTTGGCGCAAATCCACCTTCATCACCTATTGCTGTTGAATATCCTTTTTCATGAAGAGTTTTCTTTAATGTATGATATACATTAGCACACATTTCTAATGCTTTAGAGAAGCTTTCAGCTCCTACTGGCATTATCATAAATTCTTGTAAATCCACTGAGTTATCAGCATGAGATCCACCATTTATAATATTCATCATTGGAACTGGTAAAACTTTTGCATTAACTCCTCCAATATACTTATATAATGGAAGTCCTAAACTTTCTGCACCTGCTTTTGCACATGCTAAAGAAACTCCTAATATAGCATTAGCTCCTAATTTACCTTTATTGTCTGTTCCATCTAATTCTATAAGAGTTTTATCTATTAATGGTTGATCATATATATTCATTCCTATTAATTCTTCTGCAATAATTCCATTTATATTCTCAACTGCTTTTAAAACACTCTTTCCTTGATAAAGAGAACTATCTCCATCTCTTAATTCTACAGCTTCATAAATTCCTGTAGATGCCCCAGATGGTACTGCAGCTCTTCCTACTGTTCCATCATCAAGATATACTTCTACTTCTACTGTTGGAAAACATCTTGAATCTAAAATTTGTCTTCCTACTACATCTATAATTTCACAATATGTCTTCATAATTACCTCCTAAGTATATTTATAAATTTTTCACGTTTATATTATTTGTTAATACTTAATAATTTATTCATTAGTATTAGCTTTTATTTTATAAGTTATCATCACATATATCTTTGTTTTGCTCCTTCTTTCTCCCAGTACTTATCAAACTTAGATCTCCACTGTAAAGATCTCTTCTCGTCTATATTACTAATGTAATATAGAAATTCATCTAATACCTTAAGCTTTAATAATCCTTTCATTAGATGTCTAGGATAAGAAATTTTTCTTGAATAACACTTTTTAGGATCTATTAACATTACTTTTTTATTGTTCATAACATATATATCTTTACACCTTGTATCTATCTTAGAAAACTTCAACCTCTTAAATTCCATAAGTAAATAATATATATTTTCAGATACTTCTCTACTTAAGCCTTGTTTTTTTATGTATTTATCAAGTTGAGTTCCTTCTACCATATCTCTGACAATATATAAGTCTCCTCTTTTATATAGCTTTGGAAAAAACTTAGATCCATTGGTTCTATAAAGTATATCTCCTTCTTCCTTACAAATATTTTTATCTGCAAATAATTTAATTATTTTATCTTCTGGAAGTTTATATACCACTCCATTATTACCTTGTCCTAGAAAAACTGCATCCCTAAATAATTCTTCTGTTTTTTCATCAAAAACTGCTGAGTAACAGTGATACTTTTTCATAATTACTACCCTATAATTAGTTCATTACATTTATATGTACATTTCTAAAATCATATACAAAAAAAATTAAGTCTTAAGATTAAAATTTCTTTTTTCTTAAGACTTAATTTTTAACTTAAACCTTTCATAAAACTTATTATAAAAGTGCTTCCCTTTCCTTCTTCGCTAATAAGCTTTATTTCTCCACCTTGTTTTTCAATTATACTTTTTGACAAAGATAATCCTATACCTATACTCTTTGGATTTCTACTTCCTTCACCTTTATAAAATCTTTTGAAGATTTTTTCCTGCATTTCTTTAGAAATACCTTCTCCATTATCTTTTATATAAATCTTAGTTATTATTGGACCTTTCTGAACATTTACTTCAATACTTCCATATTCTTGAGTATGTTCTATAGCATTTTTTATAATATTACTTAATGCCTCTGCAAGCCACTCTCTATCATGATTAACTACTGTATTTAATTCTCCAGTAAATATTAACTTCTGATTCTTTTTTTGTGCTTCACCTTTTAATGGTGATAATGCCAGTTCTATAGTTTCACTTAATTCTTGTTCTTCCAATTGAAAATTAATAACTCCAGCTTCTAATCTACCAACTTTTAATAAATTTAATATAAGCCATTCCATTCTATTTAATTGCTCATCACAACTATCTAAGAATTTTACTCTATCCTCATGAGGCATATTTTCATTTTCTCTTAACAAATCATTAAACATTATTAATGATGCAAGTGGTGTTTTTAATTGATGAGATATATCAGAAAGAAAATCTTTTAAATACTGTTTTTCTTCTTTAAGTAGATGTATAGAATTATTCACTCTTTCCCCCATATAATTTAGTGATGTTATAAGAATACCTATATCTCCTTCAGCTAAGTACCCACTTATATTTTTATAATCTCCATTTGACATTGACTTTACACAGCTAGAAGCCTCTTCTAACTTGATATATATACTTCTTAATTCTCTTACATAAAAAATATACAGAATTAATATTAAAATTATAAACGTAGGCATAAATAATATAAGTTCATATTTATATAAATCTATGATTACTTCATTGTATTCTATTGGTAAGTCTTCATCATATCCATATGATTTTAATAAATTTCTAGCTTCATTTATTTTATCTTCTGATGATTCTTTTAAAAAATTCTTTACTATATCATCTAGATCTTTATTATCAATAATATTTGAAAGTATAACTATATTTTGATTAATGATTTTTTTATTAATAACATTACAAATATACTTACTAAAAATGCTTATGAATATAATTCCTATTACTAAAATACATAAAAATCTTACTGTTATTTTTTTCACTTCTGGATTTCTATATAACTTTCTTAAGTTCATTATCTATCACCAATCCACTTATAACCTATTCCTCTTACAGTTTCTATATAAGGGTTATCTTTATCTTCCATAAGCTTTTCTCTAAGTCTTCTTATATAAACAGTTAATGTTTTTTCTTCTATAAAGTCACCTTCAACATCCCAAAGTTTTTCAAGTAATTGTTTTCTAGTTAAAACATTTCCTCTATTCTCAACAAGCAAAAGCATAAGTTTATATTCAACTGATGTTAACTGTAATTTTTCATTTCCTTTATAAACCTCATACTTTAATGGTAGTATACTTAAATCTCTATATATTATTTTATCCTTATTATCCTCTTTTTTAATATTCTTCCTTCTAGCTACTGCATTAATTCTAGCAACTAGCTCTCTTACTCTTACTGGCTTAGTTAAATAATCATCTGCTCCCATATCTAATCCCATAACAACATTAAACTCTTCATCACAAGCAGTTAAAAATATTATAGGAATTTCAGATTTCTCTCTTATTTCCTTGCATAGCTCATATCCACTACCATCAGGTAAGGTTAAATCCAACAAAACCATATCAACATCAAATCCATAATCTCTAGCTTTCCCTAAAGTATCAACATGCTTTACTTGAAATCCTTCATTCTTCAAAGAATACTCAATACCCATACCTA
>JAFADP010000175.1 GCA_023424785.1 Bacillota bacterium | reverse complement strand
AGATGAGATTTCCCATAGCATAAGCTAGTAAGACCCCTTGAAGAACACGAGGTTGATAGGTCAGAGGTGTAAGTGTGGTAACATATTTAGCTGACTGATACTAATAGGTCGAGGGCTTGACCAATAATTAAAGAATATAATAACTATGTGCAATTTTCAGAGAACAAAATTCTTTGGATATCTGGTGATAATGGCGTAGAGGAAACACTCCTTCCCATTCCGAACAGGAAAGTTAAGCTCTACAGCGCCGATAGTACTGCATGGGAGACCGTGTGGGAGGGTAGGACGTTGCCAGGTACTTTTTTTATGGCTCGATAGCTCAGTCGGTAGAGCAGAGGACTGAAAATCCTCGTGTCCCTGGTTCGATTCCTGGTCGAGCCACCAGGTTGAAGTTGTTTTAAAAAGCAACTTCTTTTTTTATGTATAAGTATAAAATAGAGAAATTTATTATATAAATTTAGAATATACATATAATTTGGTTTGTATAATTACAAATAATAGGATATTATATATAGGAAGTAAGATTTAAGGAGAATCGTATGGAATATAATATTAATATACTAGATGATGAAACAATAGATGATCTTCAATTAGAAGGGCTTAAACTTATACAAAAGAAAGATGCATTTAGGTTTGGTATAGATGCAGTTTTATTATCTGATTTTGCAAGAGTAAAAAGAAATTTTAGAGTTATAGATTTATGTACTGGTACTGGAATAGTTCCTTTTTTAATATTAGGAAAATATAATCCTCAAGAGATTGTTGGTATTGAGATACAAGATGAGATGACAGAGATGTCAAATAGAAGTGTAGAACTCAATAAAGCACAAGATAAGATAAAATTTATAAATAGAGATTTAAAAGACATAGAATATCTAAAAAAATTAGGCAAGTTTGACGTATTAACAGTTAATCCACCATATAAACTTAATAATGCAGGAATAGTTAATGACTCTGATAAGCTTGCTATAGCTAGACATGAAATATTATGTAACCTAGAAGATGTTATAAAAGCTGCTAGAACATTATTAAAGGATAATGGACGTATTTATATGGTACATAGACCAGAAAGATTAATAGATATTATAACTTTAATGAGAAAATATAAGATAGAACCTAAAAGAATAAGAATGGTTCACCCAAATAAAAATAAAGCTCCTAATATAATTCTTATTGAAGGACAAAGAGATGGAGGACAATTTTTAAAATGGGAACCATCATTATATGTATATGATGATTCAGGAAATTATAGTGATGAAATAAATAAGATATATGGAAGAAGGTGATAGGCATGAGTACAGGAAAGCTTTACTTAGTTCCAACTCCTATAGGGAATCTAAAGGATATTACTCTTAGAGCATTGGAAGTATTAGAAAATGTTGATGTTATTGCAGCAGAAGACACTAGACAAACATTAAAGCTTTTAAATCATTTTAATATTAAAAAGACTTTAATTAGTTATCATAAGCATAATGAGAATGGTAAAAGCGAAGAGATAATAAACAGGATTAATAGTGGTGAAAATATAGCTCTTGTAACTGATGCTGGAACACCAGGAATATCAGATCCAGGAGCAGTTATAGTAAGAAAATGTATAGATGAAAATATAAGTTTTGAAGTATTACCTGGAGCTACAGCAATAACAACTGCATTAGTTTATTCAGGATTAGATACTACTAGATTTATATTTAGAGGATTCATTCCTAGAGAGAATAAGGATAGAAATGCTCTTATAAATGATATAAAGGATATTAAAGAATCTATAATTCTATATGAATCTCCATACAGAATTGTAAGTACATTAGAATTCTTATTAGAAAACTTAGGAAATAGGAATATTGCTGTATGTAGAGAGCTTACTAAATTGCATGAAGATATAATACGAGGCAATCTAGAAGATGTAATATCTCATTTTAAAGAAAATGCTCCAAGAGGAGAGTTTGTTTTAGTATTAGAAGGTAAACAACAAGAGATAATTGATAAAGAAAACAAACAAAAATGGGAAAACTTAACCATAAAAGAACATATAATAACTTTAATAAATAGTAATATGAGTAAAAAAGATGCTATTAAAGCAGTTGCTAAAGAAAGAGGCTTATCTAAGCAAGAAGTATATAAATACTCTATTGATATTTAAACTAAAAAGAAACGTTCTTAGGGGAAAGAACGTTTCTTAAAAATAAATTAGAACCTAAGGGGATAGGATCTAATTTATTTTGTATGTTAATAAATATCCTATACGTTGTCTTTTATTTGTTGAAGACAATTCTTACAGATGTTTTTACCTTTATAGTTTATAACATCTCTAGCATCTCCACAGAATATACAAGCTGGTTCATATTTCTTTAATATGATTTGTTCACCATCTACATAAATTTCTAATGCATCCTTTTCAGCAATATCTAGAGTTCTTCTTAACTCTATTGGTATTACTATTCTTCCTAATTCGTCTACTCTTCTTACTACGCCAGTTGATTTCATTGGGTTTCCTCCTTTTATCCACATGTTTCGACATTGCATCTACAATATTACCAAATATGTAATTTAAAGTCAACCTTTTAAATGAAAAAATAGATTTTTTTTATTTAAAAGATTTTTTCTTAGTCTAATATACTCCCATTTTTTTCAAATGTCAATACTTTACAGCGAGTTTTTAGTAGAAAAAGGGATAAAAACACAAATAAATGGAAATAATTATAAGCTAAAAAGTATAAATATAAATTTAAAAATAACATATAATAGTGTTCATTAAAAAAAATAAAAATTTTTATACAAAAAATGTAATTAAGTGAATAATTACTCGAATATTTATTATTATCTATATTAACCTTGAATAAAAAATATTATAAAGATAAAACTAACTTGTAACAAGTTTTTTTTTACTATATAATAAAGTCAAATAGCAAAGTAAAGGAAATGGTGAAATTTATGGAGAAAGATAAAGACTTTAATTTTAATTATATAAAAGAGTTAGCCGAAGATATGTCTAAGAGTAATATCATATCATATGATGATTTTCCACAATATGATTTATTTTTATCTCAAGTAATAGATTTTCTTAATGATAAGTTTACTGAAGAAAAATATACAAATAATATTGTACAAAATTATATAAAAAGTGAAGTTATTATGAAACCAGAGGATGGGAAAAAAAGAGGATATACTAAAATTCACTTAGTTCAATTAGTACTATTAAGTTTTATGAGACCGGTTTTAACAACAGAAGAAATTAAAAAGGTATTTAGGTTAGCTTTTAATGAAATAAATGATAGAGAAGATGATATAATATCTTGGGAATCAGCTTATAGAATATTCTCAGATATTCAAAAAGAAAGCTATGAATCATTTTTAAATAGCTATATGAATGATATAGATAGTTTAAAAGAAAAAATGAAAAATTTCGATCTTTCAGCTAAAGAGGAAGAAAGAATAAGAGTTTTTATAATCGTTATGTCATTAATTGCACAGGCAAGTGTTATAAAGAAATTAGTTCAAAAAATAACTAATGAATATGAAGAGAAATAAGAATTATTGAATTAATTATGAATTAATATAGTATACTATAAAAATAGAATAATTAAGGAGCCTTAGTTTTTAATAATGAGAAAAAAAGACAAAAAAACAGATATATCAAAAGTAGAAATAATATTAACTTTAATAGCTAAGTCAAAAAGAGATGATATTTTTGCACTAGCATCTCAAATGGCATATTATTTAATTTTATCTTTTTTTCCTTTTATTATATTTCTATTTACATTAATTGGGTTTAGCAGGATTTCTCCAGATGAAGTGCTAAATGCACTGAATTCTATATTGCCCAAAGCTACTGTACAACTAGTTAATTATACAATTAAAGAGATTTTTACCTATCAAAGTGGTGGATTACTAGGGTTATCTGTATTTTTAACTATATGGACAGCATCTTCTGGATTTAGAGCATTTCTTAAAGGTGTTGATAAGGCTTATAATATACATGAAAATAGAAGTTTTATAAAGAGATCAATAATATCATATTTAAGTACAATAATGTTGGCAATAACTATAATAATAACTCTTACATTACTTGTATTTGGAAAAGTGATAGAGAATTATTTAATACAGGTATTACCCTTTAGTGAAATTATAGTATTTATATGGGAGTTACTTAGATATGGTTTAATTATTGTGGTTTTAATACTTATATTTACTACTATTTATAAGTTTTCTCCATCAAAAAAAATAAAATGGAGAGAAGCACTTCCAGGAGCAATAATAACTACCTTTGGTTGGTTAATAATTTCAGTAGCTTTTTCATTTTATATAACTAACTTTAGTAATTATTCTAGAATATATGGAAGCTTAGCTGCAGTATTTATATTAATGATTTGGTTATTTTTATCAGCAATAATATTTCTTTTTGGATTAGAACTGAATTCTGTTTTAGGTATAACAAAAAAAAATAAATACTAATGAATATAAATTTATATTAAGGTTAATAATCTTAATATATTTATTTCAGGAGGTATTTTATGAATAAGGTTGTTTTATTAGGTAATTTAGTTAAAGATCCTGAGTTAAGGATTATAGATAATGGTGAAAGATGCTATACAAAAGTTGTTATAGCTATTGATAGGAACTTTAGAACATTATCTGGAGAAAAAGAAGCAGATTTTATTCCAGTTATATTTTGGGGTAAAAAAGCAGAAATATTATGCAAGTATATGACTAAGGGAAGAGCTATAAGTGTTAGTGGAAGATTAAGAACGTGTAGCTATGAAGATAAAGACGGAAATAAAAAATATAAAATTGAGGTTCAAGCAGAAGAATTTAGATTTATAGGTGATAAGAAAGAAAAGGGAGCTTTATCAGATTGAATTAATCAATTCAATCTGATAAAGGCTCCCTTTTAATTACGTAAAATATTTAATGAAAAGTTAAACACAATCCACTATAGTCAATAAATAAAAATAATATAATATAATATATTTAGAAGACAGCCACAATGTCAACAGTGCAATAAATATGGGGAAAAAAGTAAAATAAAAATTTAATCTAAGTATATTATTTGACAATTAAATGTAAAAAAATATGTTAAAATTAACTTAATTAAAAACTAATAGAATTAAAGGGGGGAGAATGAAATGAATGTTATTAACTTTATTGTAAATATTAATAATAATGATGTAGATATGAAATATATATATGCATTGGAGAGCACTATATATAAAGATGATAAAGTATATGGAATTAAAATTGAAAGAGAAGATACTAAAGATGGAAAAGTAATAGGGAAAATAGAGGATAAGATTGATATAATATCTAAAAATAAGGAATTAGTAGAAAGTCTACTCAATTTATTATATAATAACCAAGTATCACCAATTCATTTAGTAGATATAATAGGTGAAACAGTAGATAATTGTGTTTCAGAATTTAAATAATCATAATTAATATATTAATTATGACCTTATAAACTAAAATTATAAAAGGACTTTAAGATGATAATAGGAATAGGAACTGATATTGTAGAAATTAATAGAATTCAAAAAGCTATTAATAAAAATAGGAGATTTATTGATAAGGTATTTACTACAGAAGAAATTAAATACTTCGAGCAACGTAAATATAATATACAAACTATTTCAGGTATGTTTGCAGCAAAAGAAGCAATAAGTAAGGCACTAGGAACAGGAATTAGAGGATTTAGCTTACATGACATAGAAGTTTTGCATGATGAATTAAATAAGCCTATAGTTAGATTGAGTTCATATGTAGAACATAAACATAAACTAATAAATTATAAATTTCATTTAACGATTTCACACTCAGATAATAATGCAATTGCTTTTGCTATATTGGAGGAATGAGAAATGAAGGGTATATTTTCTGTACAAAGTACTAAAGAAATTGATAGGTTAACGGTAGAGAAGATAGGTATACCAAGCTTGGTATTAATGGAAAATGCAGCTGAAGGAATTTTAAACCAAGTTGTACATAAAGGAGAGAGCTACATTATTTTTTGTGGAATAGGAAATAATGGTGGAGATGGATTAGCTTTAGCAAGAAAGTTACTATATCACAATAAGAAAGTTAAAGTTTTTATTTTAGGAGATATCAATAGGTGTAGTAATGATTTTAAAATTAATTATAACATTTTAAATAATATTACTGATGATATAGAATTTATTAATGATAAAATATTGGAAAGTTTAAACCTAGAAATTAAGTCAGCAGATGTAGTTATAGATGCAATATTTGGAATAGGAATTAGTAGGATAATAGATGGATTAAATTATAAAGTAATAAGCCTAATAAATAAGAATTCTAATTATACAGTTTCGGTTGACTCTCCATCTGGATTAGATTGTGAAACAGGAGAAGTATTAGGAATATCAGTAAAAGCAAATGAAACTTATAGTATAGAAACATATAAAAAAGGTTTTTTCTTAACTAATTCACAAGAATATCTAGGAGATATAAAAATAATAAAAATAGGAATACCTGATAAAATAAAAAATAAGTACGATGATGGAATTTATTTATTGGATAGAGAGGATTATAAAAAAATTCTTCCTAAAAGATTAATAACTGGACATAAAGGTGATTATGGTAAAGTATTGATTTTAGCTGGTAGCAAAAACTTTACTGGCGCAGGATATATAGTTACTGAAGCAGCTATTAGATCAGGATCTGGTTTAGTTACCTTATTGGTAGATGATAGTATACAATCTATATTTCAAAATAAGTTGATTGAAGCTATGACTTTACCATATTCTGATACAGATAAAATATTAGATATGTTGAAAAATATTGATGTTTTAATATGTGGTCCTGGATTAGGAGTTGGTAAAGTAAGTAGAGATATCTTAACAATGTGTATAACAAAAAGCAAATGTAATATTCTTTTAGATGCAGATGCATTGAATATTATATCAGAAGATAAGAGTTTAATTAAATACTTGAAGAATAGAGCTATTTTCACACCACATCCAGGAGAAATGGCAAGATTAACAAATAAATCAATTAATGAAATTGAAAAAAATAGAATAGAAGAAAGTATAAAATATGCAAGAGATAACAATGTAATAATTGTACTAAAAGGATATAATACAGTTATCACAGATGGAAATAGAACATTCATAAATAGAGTAGGAAGTAGTAAGATGGCTTCAGGAGGAATGGGAGATTGCCTATCTGGTATAATTGGATCATTAATTGGTCAAGGCGTCCTAAATATAGATTCAGCAGTTTTAGGAGTATATTTACATGGATTATGTGGAGATAAATTAGGAGAGGAACAATATTCCGTAAGTGCTAGAGATATTATTAAAATAATACCTAAAGTTATGGAGGAATTGAAGAAGAATTAGAATATTTCTTTCAATATATTAATATTAGTTAATATACAAAGAATATTGGAGGAAGTATGAATAAAGAAAATAAAAGGCATAATCACAAGCTTATATGGGTTATTTTTACATTAATTACAATTCCTATAATATTAATCAGTGTTATTGTTTTTTTTAGACACAATTATATTCCAACTAATGAAGAAGTTATAGAAAAAGTTAAGAATACTAATTGTTATAGTTGCAATGTAGAATATATAATAAAAAATTCAAAGAATACTTATGATGAAAGTGTAAAACTAATTTATGATAAAAATTTAGGAATACGAATAGAGTTCGATAATTATAGAGTTAAAATTTATAAAGATGGTTATATTTCAGTTACTGATAATGGTGATGAATATGAACTAGAAAAAAATACTGATGTTGTATATCCATTAGCATGTATAAGTAATATATTATCTAATGATGTAGAAAGTATTACAGAAGGGAAAGAAGAATGGGGAGATAAGACTTATATAAAGTTAAGAGTTAATTTATCATTCCCAAATAAGCATTTAAGTTATGCATATATCTTTATGGACAAGGAAGAGCAAATTCCTGTTTTAACTCAAATTTATGATGTTAATGATGAAGAAAGAATAAAAATTGTATACAAAGATTTTAAAAGGTTAAAAGAAGTTGATAAAAGTTTATTTTAGAATATAAATAGCCAGTTAAGAAAACAATCAATTAGGTTCACACAGGTTACTTAAGTGTATTTACATAAGGTATTAATAATATTATTACACAGAAGAGAGAAAAAATTATAAGATATTTACTATTTAGTTAATAAAATAAATAATTAGCTAATATTATTTAATTAATACTTTGACATTGTGACATAGATTGAAATATAATAAGTGTAGCAAAAGTAGGTCTTACTACTACTAGGAGGAAAATTATGTCACAATCAATGAAGAGTAAAATAACATTAAAAAAACTTGAAACAAATAATAAGGTGGATAATAATATATTATATAGCAAAGAAAACTTATATATAGAAGAGATGAAAAATGGCTATATAGAGATGGCCAAGTTAAATTTACAAATTGCTAATGAATGTGAATTTGATCTTATTGATGTTGATATGTACGAAACATGGCTTTGCGGAGTGTGATTTTTCAAATGACGACTATGGTAGTAAAAAGAGGAGATATATTTTATGCAGATTTAAGCCCTGTTATAGGTTCTGAACAGGGAGGAATTAGACCTGTTATTATAATGCAGAATGATATTGGAAATAGATATAGTCCAACTGTAATTGTTGCAGCTATAACATCTCAAATAAATAAGGCTAAGTTGCCAACACATGTTGAGATATCTTCAGAAGAATATGGATTAAATAGAGATTCTGTTGTTTTACTTGAACAAATAAGAACGTTAGACAAAAGAAGATTAAAAGAGAAGATAGGTCATATGACTGATGAAGATATGAAAAAGGTAAATAATGCCTTATTGATAAGTTTAAGCCTTTAATGGTTATTAAAGATTTATAGTCGAGATGTATTTAATCATCTCGATTTTTTTATAAAAAATTAACACATTATTAATAAGATATGATAAAATACAAGTGCAAATTGTAAAAATTATAGTCTATAAAAAATACTTGGGAGGATACATAATGAAAAAGAATAAGGAAGAGTTAGTGGAAATTTCTAAGCAAATTAGAAAAGACATAGTTGAAATGTTGACAGAGTCTGCATCAGGTCATCCAGGCGGGTCACTATCAGCTACAGATATAGTTACAACATTATTTTTTAATGAGTTAAATATTAATCCTAACAATCCTAAAGATGAAAATAGAGATAGATTTGTATTATCTAAGGGGCATGCGGCACCAGTTTTATATAGTGCATTAGCTAGAAGAGGTTTCTTTGATCCTAAGGAGTTATTAACATTAAGAAAAACTGGATCAAGACTACAAGGTCATCCTAATATGAATGATGTACCAGGAGTAGATATGTCAACAGGATCATTAGGTCAAGGTATTTCAGCAGCTGTTGGTATGGCTTTAGCAGGAAAGACTGATAGCAAGTCTTATAGAGTATATGCTCTTTTAGGGGATGGTGAATTAGAAGAAGGTCAAGTTTGGGAAGCAAGCATGTGTGCGGCACATTATAAACTTGATAACTTAACAGCATTTGTAGACTTTAATGGATTGCAAATAGATGGAGATATCACAAAAGTTATGAATCCTTCACCTATAGACAAGAAATTTGAGGCCTTTGGTTGGAATGTATTAATTATTGATGGTCATAACTATGATGAAATCTTAGGTGCTATAGAAACAGCTAAGAATCATAAAGGTCAACCAACAGTAATAATTTGCAATACAATCAAGGGAAAAGGTGTATCATTTATGGAAAATGAAGCATCATGGCATGGTACTGCTCCAAGCAAAGAACAATGCGAAATAGCTATTAAGGAATTAGGAGGAAATGAATAATGAGTAAGAAGTTAGCAACTAGAGAGGCTTATGGAAAGGCTTTAGTAGAGTTAGCAAGCACTAATAAAAATGTAGTAGTTTTAGATGCAGACCTTTCAAAGTCAACAAAAACAGCAGATTTTAAGGCTGTTGCTCCAGAAAGATTCTTTAATATGGGTATAGCAGAAGCTAACATGATGGGGGTAGCTGCAGGATTATCAACTTGTGGAAAGATACCATTTGCAAGTACATTTGCTATGTTCGCAGCAGGAAGAGCTTTTGAACAAATAAGAAACTCAATATGCTATCCAAATTTAAATGTTAAAATATGTGCAACTCATGCTGGTTTAACAGTTGGAGAAGATGGTGCATCACATCAAGCTATAGAAGATTTATCACTTATGAGAAGTGTTCCGAATATGACAGTTATAAATCCAGCTGATGCAGTAGAAACTGTAGCAGCAATAAAAGCTATTGCAGAAATGCAAGGACCTTGTTATGTAAGACTTGGTAGAATGCCAGTAGCTAATGTTAATGATGAAGCAAACTATAAGTTTGAATTAGGTAAGGGAGTTACTTTAGCAGAAGGAACTGATGCAACTATAATTGCAACAGGAATCATGGTAGAAATTGCATTAGAAGCTAAGGAAATATTATCTAAAGAAGGAATAAATGTAAGAGTAATAAATATTCATACAATAAAACCAATAGATACCGACTTAATAATAAAGGCAGCAAAAGAAACAGGAGCTATTGTTACAGCAGAAGAACATAGTGTAATTGGTGGACTTGGATCAGCAGTTACAGAAGTTGTTTCTGAAAATTGTCCAGTTCCAGTTAAGAGAGTTGGTGTTAATGATAAATTTGGAGAAAGTGGAAAGCCAAACGAATTATTAGTAGCTTATGGATTAACATCAGAAGCTATAGCTAATAAAGTTAAAGAAGCTATTTCATTAAAATAATATATATAGATATAAAGATACAATACCATTATTTTAGGTTACATAGTGTGGCTATAAAATTAATAGTATTGTATCTATTTTTTTTGGAATATTTTTCACCTATTAGAGGAAATATATATAGAGTTTAGAATTCTATTTAGGAGGAGAATATTATGACATGGAGTAAAATTAAGGAGTATGTATTTATAACATTTGGAATAGTACTTGTAGCTATATCAGTTGAGTACTTCTTTGCACCTAATGATTTAGCAGCTGGAGGGGTAACAGGCTTTGCTATAGTATTGAATAAATTTATACCTCAGCTTGGAATAGGAACAATTACATTAATAACTAATTTAATATTATTTGTATTGGCATTTGCAGTTATAGGTGGTAATTTTGGTGGTAAAACTTTATTTGCAACCATTGGTTTATCTATTTTTATGTGGATAATAGAAAACTTTTTATCACCATATGCTATAACAAATGATTTGATTATTGCTACTATATTTGGTACGCTTATTTCAGCGATAGGAATGGCTATTGTGTTTAATAATAATTCATCTACTGGCGGAACCGATATATTAGCTAAGATATTAAATAAGTTCTGTCACATAAATATAGGTACTTCATTGTTAATAATAGATTTTATTATTACTTTAGGAGCTGCATTAGCATTTGGATTAGATTTAGGATTTTACTCTATGCTTAGTGTAATTTTATTGGGAATAACAGTAGATAGACTTATTGATGGATTTAATACCAGAAAAGAAGTTTTAATAATGAGTTCAGAAACTGAAAAGATTAGTAAGTTTATACTAGAAGAGCTTTTTAGAGGGTGTACTTATTTAAAAGGAGAGGGTGCTTATACAGGAAAAGAAATAAAGGTTATATATACAGTGCTACGTAGAGGTGAATTTATAAAGTTAAAATCATATATAAAAGGGATTGATTCTAATGCATTTATTAGCGTAAGGGAAGCTTATGAAGTGTTAGGTGAAGGATTTAGTGAGATAGAATAATCAAGTCTTAAGGAGATTAATGTGAATAAACAAATGAAGAAATTTAATGAGTACTTTTTAATTACAATAGGTTTTTTAATAACTGCTATAGCTTTTGAGTATTTTTTCTTTCCAAACTCTATATCTCCAGGAGGAGTGTCTGGAATAGCATTAGTAATAAATAAGATATTTAATATAGAAGCAGGTTTTGTAATGATAGTGGCGAATGCAATATTATTTATATTAGCATTTTTATTTCTAGGAGGAAATTTTGGATTAAAAACTGGATATACTGCATTTGGATTATCAATTTCAATGTCTATAATAGAAAAAATAGGTAATCCAAAAGCTGTAACTGACAACTTATTACTTGCTACAATTTTTGGTAGTGTTATTTTAGCTATAGGATCTGTGATAATTTTTAATCAAGGTGCTTCTACTGGTGGAACAAGTATAATAGCTAAGATATTAAGTGAATACTGTCATATAAATATTGGAGTTTCTATATTAATAGTAGATTCAATTGTAACATTGTTATGCATTTATACATTTGGAATAGAGTTAGGTCTTTTTGGATTAATATCAGTTTATTTGGTTAGTACATTAATAGATAAATTTATTGGTGGATTTAAAGAATGTAAACAGGTATTTATTTTTACGGAAAATGAAGAATTAGTTTCTAAATATATAATGGAAGATGTTAATAGAGGTTGTACAGTATTTAAAGGTAGAGGAGGTTATACAGGAAAGGAAAATAGTGTTATATTTACTGTGGTAGATAGACGACAATTTATTAAATTAAAAACATTCATTAAAGAAAGTGATCCTAATGCTTTTATTACAGTTAATGAAGCAAGTGAAGTATTGGGTCAAGGCTTTAACAAAATAGGATAAAATAGTTGATGTTAAAATATTATTGAACATGTGTATTATTATGTGAAAATATGTTATTATTAAATATAGTAACATTATAATAATGGAGATTTTGTGTGAGAAATTATCCGCGGTAAGGAGTGTTAGAAGTGATAAGATTTGAGAATGTTTCGAAGATATATGAGAATAATGTAAAAGCTTTATCAGATATAAATATACATATAGGAGTAGGTGAATTTGTTTTCTTAGTTGGGCCGTCTGGTTCAGGTAAATCAACATTTATAAAAATGTTATTAAAAGAAGTTGAACCTACTAATGGTAAGGTTATAGTTGGGGATACTGATGTATCTAAATTAACTAGAAAAAAGGTTCCTTATTTTAGAAGAAAGGTTGGAATGGTATTTCAAGATTTTAGATTAATACCAAACTTAAATGTATATGAAAATGTTGCTTTTGCTATGAAAGTGGTTGAAGCTACACCAAAGGAAATAAGAAAAAGAGTTCCTATGGTATTATCATTAGTTGGTCTTTCACATAAGTACAAAATGTTTCCTAATGAATTATCAGGGGGAGAGCAACAGAGAGTATCTCTAGCTAGAGCTATAGTTAATAATCCTTCAGTTTTAATTGCTGATGAGCCTACAGGTAACTTAGACCCTACAACATCAAGAGAAATTATGGATTTATTAGATGATATAAACAAAGCAGGAACCACTATATTAATGGCTACTCATGATAAGGACATTGTTGATAGAATGAAGAAAAGAGTTATTGCTATTGAAGGTGGAGAAATAGTAAGAGACGAAAAGAGAGGGATGTATAAAGATGAAAATTAGTACTGTAAATTATTTTTTATCTGATGCTTTTAAGAGCTTCAAAAGAAATAAAACAATAAGTATTGCAACAATAATAACTGTGTTAGTAACTTTTATAGTCCTTGGTGTATTTTCTATATTAGCAGAAAACTTAAGCTTAGCAATAGGAGATTTAGAAAATAGAATAGAAATTAAGGTATTCTTAGATGATGATATAAAACCTATTGATAAGAAAGAAGTACAAGTTAAATTAAGCCAACAAGATGGTGTTAAAGATATAGAATATGAATCAAGAGAAGATGCATTTAATAAATTAATGGAAAGTAATTCTGAGTTTTTAAAGGGATATACTTTAGAAAAGAATCCATTACCTGCATCATACATTGTTAAGCTTGATGATATAAGTTATGCTGCTGGAGTTAGAGATGCAGTAAGAAATTTAGATGGTGTTGAGAGTGTTGATGAACAACAAGGTAATATCGACAGAATACAAGGTGTTATAAATTTTGCAAATGCAATTGGAATAGTGCTATTCATAATATTAATAGGAATATCAGTATTTCTAATAATTAATACAACGAAATTAACTGTATATGCAAGAAGAAGAGAAGTTGGAATAATGAAATTTGTTGGTGCTACAGATTGGTTTATAAGATGGCCTTTCATAATAGAAGGTATTCTTATAGGACTTATAGGAACACTATTATCAGTGGTAGCATTATTCTTCTTATATAAATTTGCAGCAGGCTTTATAGTAGAAAGAACTCTTATGGTACAGTTAGTGCCAATTTCATATGTGTTTACATCACTTTTATGGAAGTTCGTACTTGGTGGAATTTTTGTAGGTGGAGGTGCTAGCTACTTAGCTCTTAGAAAATTCTTAATTGTATAGTTAATTAAGAAGTGTAACGTTATCGAAAGGAAGTATCATTATGGGTGACTTTGGAAAGACTCAGAAGAAAAAGAAAATATTAAAAGTAATTTCTGTAATAGGAATAGTTTTAATTATAATATTATCATTTTTTCTGGGAAATTATATTTCTAGACTAGGTATAGTTTTCGGAAAGAATGGTGATGTATATTCTAGTGTTTTGAAAGATATAAATGATGTGGAAAAGTATGAGACATTATTTGAGGTTAGAGAAGATTTAATAACTTTGTATGATGGAGAATTAGATGATAAGGTAATGCTAGAAGGTGCAGTAAAGGGAATGGTAAATTCATTAGGAGATCCATATACTGTTTATATGAATAGCGAAGAGTATGCCGAACTTATGAATTCAATGTCAGGTAGTTTTAAAGGTATAGGAGTTTATATTGCGGCTAAGGATAATAAGGTAGTAGTGCAATCAACTATTGAAGATAGTCCAGCTGAGAAGGCGGGAATTAAAGCAAATGATGTGATATTCTCAGTTGACGGAGAAGAGGTTGGAGGAGATACAGATAAAGCAGTATCTCTTATAACTGGAGAAGAAATAAGAGAGGTTAAATTAGTTCTTTTAAGAGATGAAGATAAGATTGAAATTGCAGTCACAAGAGGCGAAGTAAAAAATATATCTGTAACTGGAGAAATGTTAGATAGTAGTATAGGTTATATTAGATTAAGTAGTTTTGGTGAAAATGCTTATGAAGACTTTAATAATAAGCTTGTTGAATTTAAAAATAAGGGAATGAAAGCTTTAATATTTGATTTGAGATCAAATGGTGGAGGATTACTAAATCAAGCTACAAAAATTGCTTCAGAATTTATACCAGAAGGAAAAATAATAACTTACACAATAGATAAGTACGGAAATAGAGATAACATATCTTCTATAGGTGGAGAAGCACAAGATATACCTGTTGTAATACTAACTGATGGATTTACAGCTAGTGCATCAGAAGTTGTTACAGGAGCTTTAAAGGATTATGGTCGTGCTACTATTGTAGGAACTAATACTTATGGAAAGGGAGTTGTCCAAATTCCGTTTGAATTAGAAAGTGGAGAAGGTGGCCTAAAGGTTACAATATCTAAATATTATACTCCAAATGGAAAGAATATTAATAAAATTGGGATTGCACCAGATTATGAAGTTGAATTAACAGAAGATGCCTTTGATAAAGAGTATGATAAAAGTAAAGATCCTCAAGTTCAAAAAGCTTTAGAAGTTTTAAGAGAAGCACTTAAGTAGGAGGATTTAATTTGGTTAATTTAATTTTATTAACTTTAAAATCAGTAGCATATGTTATGGTAGAACCATTTTTTATAAGTATATTGATTTTAATAGGAATAGTATTCTTTATTAAGAATAGAAAGATTGTAGTTATTCAAAGTATGATAATGGGTGACTCTTTAGACTCAGCCATAAATTTAACACTCTCTCAAATAGTGTTGGGCTTAATAGGAGGGGCTATAGGTAGTGTAATTTTAAGTTTACTAGGTATAGTATTTACTAGAAATTCATTTTTACCATTTTTATTTATATTTTCTGTAGCTACATTATTTACTAGTTATAGATTTACTAGTCTTTCATATACAGCACCTATTTTAGGTGTTATATCAATAATATTTTCTTATTTAGGATATGAGATTATAGATGTATCTATAATCTCATTAATTTCCTTTGTGGGAGTTATGAAAATTGTAGAGGCTTTATTAATAATATTCGATGGACATAGAGGAAGCATACCTATATTCTCTAATAAGAATGGAAAAATTAGAGGTGGATATTTATTTAATAGATGCTGGATGTTACCAATAGCTTTTTTTATTGCGTATACAAGTAACTTCTCAACAAATAATGGAGTAGAACTTAATATACCATCATGGTGGCCAATATTAAATAATATGTATACTATTAATATTATAAGAACTATGACAGTAATATTAATGCCACTATTTTGTATTATAGGATATAAATCAATTACCTTTACTAAATATAAAAGAGAGAAAACTGCTTCTTCAGGAATATATTCATTAGTAAATGGAATTTTAGTTATAGCATGTGCACAATTAGGTAATTTTGGCCTAACAGGAGAGCTTTTAGCTGTAATTTTATGTTCTGCTATAAATGAAGTTTTATTTAGGATAGATATGATTAAAGAAGAAAATAAAGAAGCTTTATTTATTAGTGATGAAGAGGGAATAGTAATATTAGATGTAGTTCCTTACTCAATTGCAGATAATATTGGATTGAATCCTGGAGATAAAATTTTGTGTTTAGATAACGAAAATATTAATGATGAAAAGATAATATATTCTAAATTACAGTCATCATGCAATAATTTAAAGCTAAAAGTTTTAAGTAAAGAAAATAAAATAAAGGAAATAATATATACTAATAGTGAAAATAGAAGTATAGGAATTGTATTGGTGCCAAGAGTGGTATCAAAAGAAAAAATTATAAAATTCTAATAAACAAGGGGGTTTTCTCAATAATTGTTGAGAAAACCTTTTTTTTGTATTGACTATATAAAAAATAAAAAGTAAAATTTAATTATACGAATATAAGTTCGGTTAGGAGTGATAAGAAGTGGGAGAATTTAAAATAAAATCTGAGTTTAAACCAACAGGAGATCAACCAGAAGCTATAGATAAATTAGTGCAATCCATAAAAGATAATAATAGAGGGCAAACTTTACTTGGAGTAACTGGTTCAGGAAAAACATTTACTATGGCTAATATTATTGAAAGATTGCAAAGAC
Organism: Bacillota bacterium; assembly: GCA_023424785.1. GTDB lineage: Bacteria > Bacillota > Clostridia > Clostridiales > Clostridiaceae > Clostridium. The sequence continues at coordinate 27,497 of JAFADP010000175.1, read as the reverse complement.
CAACTATTATATTAGCACATAATAAAACTTTAGCTGCTCAACTTTGTGCAGAATTTAAAGAGTTCTTTCCTGATAATATAGTAGAATATTTTGTATCGTATTATGATTACTATCAACCTGAGGCATATGTTCCTCAAACTGATACTTTTATAGAGAAGGATGCAGCTATAAATGATGAAATTGATAAACTTAGACACTCTGCTACTTCTGCACTTTTTGAACGTAGAGATGTAATAATAGTAGCATCTGTGTCATGTATATATGGTCTTGGAAATCCTGAAGAGTACGAAAAGCTTACAATAAGTTTAAGACCCGGAATGATAAAAGATAGAGATGAAATTGTAAAAAAGCTTATAGAAATACAATATGAAAGAAATGATATAGATTTTACAAGAGGAAGTTTTAGAGTAAGAGGAGATAATTTAGATATTATTCCAGCATCATCATCTAATAGAGGAATAAGAATAGAATTTTTTGGAGATGAGATAGATAGAATAAGAGAATTTGACGTTCTAACAGGTAATATATTAGGTGAAAGAGACCATGTGGCTATATTCCCTGCATCTCACTTTGCTACATCATCTGAAACACTAGAAAGATCATTAAAAGTTATAGAAGACGAATTAGAAGATAGATTAAGAGAACTTAATGCTCAGGATAAGTTGTTAGAAGCTCAAAGGTTAAGACAAAGAACAAATTTTGATATAGAAATGATAAGAGAAATGGGATATTGTAGTGGGATAGAGAATTATTCTAGAATAATGGATAATAGAGACCCTGGAACTCCACCTAAGACATTATTAGATTATTTCCCTGATGATTTTTTAATGTTTATAGATGAAAGCCATGTTACTATACCACAAATAAGAGCTATGTATGCAGGTGATAAATCTAGAAAGGATACCTTAGTTGAATACGGGTTTAGATTGCCATGTGCTTATGATAACAGACCTTTAAAATTTCAGGAGTTTGAAAAGAAAATAAATCAAGTTGTATTTGTTAGTGCAACCCCATCACAGTATGAATTAGATAATTCATCACTTATAGCTGAACAGATAATAAGACCAACAGGATTACTAGATCCAGAAATAGTAATAAAGCCTGTTAAGGGACAAATAGATGATTTATATGGTGAAATAAATAAAAATACAGCAAGAGGATATAGAACACTAATTACAACCTTAACAAAAAAGATGGCAGAGGATTTAACGAAGTATTTAATAGAACTTGGTGTTAAGACTACTTACATGCATTCAGATATAAAGACAATTGAAAGAATGGAGATTATAAGAGATTTAAGAAAAGGTAAGTATGATGTATTAGTAGGAATTAACCTATTAAGAGAGGGGTTAGATATACCGGAAGTTGCACTAGTAGCTATATTAGATGCAGATAAAGAAGGTTTCTTAAGATCAGAGACATCATTAATACAAACTATAGGTAGAGCAGCTAGAAATGCTGATAGTAAAGTTATAATGTATGCTGATAATATTACAAATTCTATGAATAGAGCTATAAATGAGACAAAAAGAAGAAGAAAAATTCAAATGGAGTATAACGAGAAACATGGAATTACGCCAACAACAATTAGCAAAGATATAAGAAAGGTTATTGAAGCAACTAAGGTATCTGAAGAAGAGGTAGAATATGTAGCATCTAATGATGTAAATAAGTTGACTAAGAAAGAAAAGAAGAGTTTAGTTAAGAAATATAAAGAAGAAATGTTAGAGGCAGCTAAGAATTTACAGTTTGAAAGAGCAGCTGAGTTAAGAGATATTATTGCAGATTTAGAGAAATAATATTTATAAAATTTTATTTAAAGTGAGGATAGTAATATGAATGATAAAATTGTAATAAAAGGAGCTAAAGTACACAACCTAAAGAATGTCAGTTTAGAAATTCCAAGAGATAAGTTAATTGTGTTTACAGGATTATCAGGATCAGGAAAGTCTTCTTTAGCATTTGATACATTGTATGCAGAAGGGCAAAGAAGATATGTAGAGTCATTATCAGCTTATGCAAGACAGTTTTTAGGCCAAATGAATAAACCTGATGTTGAAAAAATCGAAGGGTTATCACCAGCAATATCTATAGATCAAAAGACTACTAGTAAAAATCCTAGATCAACTGTAGGAACTATAACTGAAATATATGATTATTTAAGACTTCTATATGCAAGAGTAGGGACTCCATATTGCCCTAAGTGTGGTAAGGAGATTAAAAAGCAGTCAGTAGATCAAATAATAGATCAAATAATGCTTTTAGGTGATAGAACTAAGATACAAATATTATCACCATTAGTTAGAGGAAGAAAGGGAACACATGAAAAGCTATTTGAGAGTGTTAAAAAGAAAGGATTCGTAAGAGTTAGAGTAGATGGAGAAGTTTACGATTTAACTGAAGATGAAATAAAGTTAGAGAAGAATATAAAGCATAATATTGAAGTTATAGTAGATAGAATAGTTATAAAAGATGGAATATCAGGAAGGTTAACAGATTCATTAGAAACGGCCCTTAAGTTAGGAGAAGGACTTGTTTTAGTTAATGTAGTTGGAGAAAAAGATATATTATTTAGTGAAAAATTCGCTTGTCCTGATTGTGGAATAAGTATAGGTGAGTTAGAGCCAAGAATGTTCTCTTTTAATGCACCTTTTGGAAAGTGTGATTACTGTGATGGTTTAGGAACACTATATGAAATAGATGAAAATTTACTTATTCCTAATAAAAAACTAAGTATTATGCAAGGTGCAATAGCAAGTTGGGGAGAAGGAAGACTAAAGAAAGATTCATGGACATTTGCTATTCTACAAGCTTTATGTAAGGAATATAACTTTTCTTTAGATACTCCAGTATCGGATTTACCAAAAGATATTGTTGAAATATTACTATATGGAACTAAGGGAAAGAAATTAGATGTTCATTATATTAAAGATGGCGTTGAAGCTGTATACAATTATGCATATGAAGGAGAAATAAATTCATTAAAGAGAAGATATAATGAGTCTAATTCATCAATAATTAGAGATTCAATTGAAGAGTTTATGGGAGATAAAAAATGTCCTAAGTGCAAAGGGGCAAGACTAAGAGATGAGGTTCTATCTGTAAAAATTGGTGGGAAGAATATAATAGAATTTACAGAAATGTCTATTAAAGATGAACTAAATTTCATAAGTACATTAGAATTCTCAGAAAAAAATAGAATAATAAGTGAACAAATAGTAAGAGAGATAGAAAATAGATTACAGTTCTTAGTAGATGTAGGATTAGACTATTTAAACTTATCAAGAAAATCAGGAACATTGTCTGGAGGAGAGGCTCAAAGAATAAGATTAGCAACACAAATAGGATCTTCATTAATGGGAGTACTATATATTCTTGATGAACCAAGTATAGGTCTTCACCAAAGAGATAATGATAAACTTATAGGAACATTAAAAAAACTAAGAGATGTAGGAAATACAGTAATTGTGGTTGAGCATGATGAAGATACAATGAGAGAAGCTAACTATATAGTAGATATTGGTCCAGGTGCAGGAGAACACGGTGGAGAAATTATTGCTGCAGGAACTGTTGATGAAATTATGGAATGTAAAGAGTCTATAACAGGTCAATATTTGAGTGGAGTAAAAAGAATAGAGGTACCAAGAGTAAGAAGAACAGGTAATGGACAAAAAATAACTGTAAGTGGAGCAAAGGAAAATAATTTAAAGAATTTAAAGGTTTCATTCCCTCTTGGAACATTAACTGCTGTCACAGGTGTTTCAGGTTCAGGAAAAAGTACATTAGTTAATGAAATACTTTATAAAGGATTAAATAGATTAGTTAATAAGAGTAGAAATTCAGTTGGAGCACATAAAGAAATAACTGGATTTGAAAATATAGATAAAATAATAGATATAGATCAAAGTCCAATAGGAAGAACTCCACGTTCTAATCCAGCAACTTATACAGGAACCTTTGATATAATAAGAGAATTATTTTCAACAACTCCAGAAGCTAAAATGAGAGGATATAAACCAGGAAGATTTTCTTTTAATGTTAAAGGTGGAAGATGTGAAGCTTGTTCAGGAGATGGTATAATAAAAATAGAAATGCAATTTTTATCTGATGTATATGTACCATGTGAAGTGTGTAAAGGAAAAAGGTATAATAGAGAAACTTTAGAGGTAAAATACAAAGGAAAAAATATAGATGATATATTAAATATGACTGTTGAAGAAGGGTTAAAGTTCTTTGAGAATTTACCAAGAATAAAGAATAAATTACAAACATTATATGATGTAGGATTAGGTTATATAAGATTAGGTCAACCATCTACTCAATTATCAGGGGGAGAGGCTCAAAGAATTAAGTTAGCATATGAGTTATCAAAGAGAAGTACAGGAAAAACACTATATATATTAGATGAACCTTCAACTGGATTACATATAGATGATGTTAATAGATTAATTGAAATTCTTCAAAGGTTAGTTGATATGGGAAATACAGTAATTGTTATCGAACATAACTTAGATATTATTAAGTGTGCAGATTATATTATAGATTTAGGGCCAGAAGGTGGAGATAAAGGTGGAACATTAGTTGCAAAAGGAACTCCAGAAGAAATTGTAGAGGTAGAAAACTCACATACAGGAAGATATTTAAGAAAATTTCTTTAGGGAATACATTTTATTAATGATTTCTTAATATATAAAATATCTATGGTTTTATAATAGTATTATTGTATAATTTATGTATATACGATAATTATGTTCGAGGTGAAGTTATGGATTTTTCTAAATTAACGGCGATAGTGTTTGGGGTAATTTTTATTGTTATTTTATATTTTATAATATATTATTCACTAAAGATAATGTATAAAGATGTTAAGGTAAGTGGGGGTAGAAAGGCACGTCCTAAAGCAGTAAATAATAATATAACGAGAAGCTTTGGTATAGAAGTTATATCTCCAGGACAAAACCCAAATCTTAAGAAAGGTACTATTATTCCGATAAAAGATGAGGTTACAATAGGAAGAAAAGAAGGAAATTCACTTATATTAAGTGATAAACATATATCAGGAAATCATGCAGTACTAACAGTAAAAAATAACTATTTGTATTTAAAAGATCTTAATAGCACAAACGGAACATTTGTTAATGGCAAAAGAATCGTTTCTAGTGTTAAGTTAATAGGAAAAGAGGAAATACAAATAGGAACTACAGTATTTAAGGTACTAGGCTAGTAATCGAGAGGTGGATTAAGTGAAGATTCGTAAGGATGAAAGGATGCTTTTAGTAATCACTTATATATTATGTATTGCGCTTTTTGGAAACTTAGCGATATTAAGCAATCCTATAGATAAGAGAGCTGTTGTTATAGGAGCTATTGTTTGTGTAGTAATAGCTTATTCTCATTTTGTAATTAGAAAGTTTTATCCAGAAGGAGATAAATTTTTATTAATATTTGCATGTGTATTGTCCATAATTGGTATTGCAATGTTATATAGAATAGACTATTCATTTGCAGTAAAACAGATTATATGGTTTGTTTTAGGGACAATAATATTTATATTGACGGTAGTTTTTCTACCTAATATGAAAAAATTAAGTAAGTATAAATATGTATATTTAGTGATTACACTAATTTTTATGCCAATGGCATTATTAATTGGAACAGAAACAAATGGTGCAACTAACTGGGTTAATATTGGAGGTTTTGGATTTCAACCTTCAGAATTTGGGAAAATATCATTAGTACTGTATTTAGCATCTACATTAGAAGGATATAATAAACAAGAAAAATTTATTTCTAATATAAAGAAGTTAATAGAGCCTGCAATTGTAGTTATGTTATCTTTAGGATTTTTAGTACTACAAAGGGATTTAGGATCTGCATTGATCTTCTTTGGTATGGCAGTATCAGTTTTATATATTGCTACATCTAGCAAAATATATGTTGTAGGATGCTTAAGTGGATTTGCAGCAGGTTCAACTTTAGCATACAAGCTTTTTGGTCATGTTAGAGAGAGAGTTGAAATTTGGCTAGATCCATGGAAGGATGCAAATGGTTCAGGATATCAAATTATTCAAGGTTTATATGCAATGGCATCTGGTGGAATGACTGGATTAGGATTAGGACAAGGATATCCAGAATTTGTACCAGTTAGAGAAAGTGATTATATCTTTGCAATGATTTGTGAAGAGTTTGGAATGATTTTCGGTATAGGAATATTAATACTATTCTTTTTATTATTCTATAGAGGTATAAGAGTAGCATTCGTTACAACAGATAATTTTTCACAATTAGTAGCTGTTGGATTAAGTATACTAATAGCATGTCAAGCCTTGGTAATTATAGGTGGTATATTTAAAATTATACCTTTAACAGGAATTACCTTACCTTTTGTAAGCTATGGTGGTAGTTCAATGCTTACAATGTTCTTTGCATTAGGATTATTACAAAAGGTTTCAGAGGAGGGTTAAAAGTGAACGAATTCGGAAGAAATGTAAAAAGAGTAATGGTAATATTTCTATTCTTATTTATTTCATTAATTGCATATATTGCTTACTTTCAAATGTTTAAGGCTCCAGAATTAGCAAAGGATAATAACAATAAAAGAGTTTGGGCAGAAAGAAATGAAGTTATAAGAGGAACCATATATGATAGAAATTCAAATGCTCTAACATCTGGAGAAAGAACAGGTTCTTTAACACAATCAAGATCATATCTTAAAGGAGATTTATATGTTCATGCATTAGGATATATAAATACAACCTATGGATTAACAGGATTAGAGGAAAAGTATGATGATGTTCTTACTACTTATACAAGTACTAAAGAGAGTATTTTTAAAAATTTTAGTATAGATAAGTTAGTTGAAGAATTTAAGAATAGAGGTAAAGATGATTCTGAAAAAGTAGGAAATGGAATAATAACTACATTAGATGAAGCGATACAACAAGCTGCTTATAATGCATTAGGTGATAATAGAGGAGCTGCTGTAGCATTAAATCCCAAAACTGGAGAGGTTTTGGCTATGGTTTCTAAACCAACTTATGATCCTAATAATTTAGCAGCAGCCATAAGTGCAGCAAATGAGGGAAGTGCAGAAAATAGCCCACTTATAAATAGAGCTATTAATGGTAAGTATCCTCCTGGATCTACTTTTAAAGTAGTAACAACAGCAAGTGCTTTGGAGAATATACCAGGAGTTCAATATAGAACATTTGATGATACTAAGGGATATATACAAATTAGTGATAAATATTCGCTTTCTAATGATAGTGGAAGTGCAAATGGATATGTAGATTTAAAGGGAGCTTTTTTAGCATCAAGCAACGTTGTTTTTGGTGGAATTCTAGCATATCAAGAGTTAGGAAGTGAAACACTAAAAGGTACATCAGAAAAGTTTGGATTTAATGAAAAGATACCAGCAGATGGATTTAATATATCACAAAGTGATTTTCCATTAGAAACATATCCAGGAGTTATAGCTCAATCAGGAATTGGTCAAGGTGCTATATTAGCAACACCAATGCAAATGGCTCTAGTTGCATCAACAATTGCAAATAATGGGGTTATGATGAAACCTAAACTTGTGAATACTATTGTAGATTCTCAAATGAATGTTGTTAAAGAGATACAAAGTAAAGAATATAAAAAGGTTATATCTGAAGAGCATGCTAGTATAATAAAAGATTATATGAAAACCTATGTGGATAATAAGGTATATGGAAGTTGGTACTTCTTCCAAGGTACAAATGCTTGTGGAAAGACAGGAACAGCAAGTGTGCTAGATGCAAATGGAAATGCAGCAAGTCCACATGGATGGTTTATTGGGTTTGCACCAGCAGATGATCCTGTTATTGCAGTTGCAGTAATAGTAGAAAATGGTGGTTATGGAGCTCAATCAGCAGCTCCTGTAGCAGGTGAAATGATAAATGCAGCATTAAATAGATAATGGAAATAGCGAAGCTAGATATAATCAGCTTCGCTATTATTTTAAGTAATAATATAAGTAAAGGAGATAAAAATGTTTGATTTTGAATATCAACTAAAAATATTGCCTAATAAACCAGGAGTATATTTAATGAAGAATTCATTAGGAGAAGTAATTTATGTTGGTAAGGCAAAAGTATTGAAAAATAGAGTAAGACAATATTTTCAAAATTCTAAGAATCATAGTGAAAAGGTAAAGACTATGGTTAAACATATTGCTGAGTTTGAATATATAGTTACAGATTCAGAAATGGAAGCATTAATATTAGAATGTAATCTTATTAAAAAATATAGTCCTAGATACAATATTCTTTTAAAAGACGATAAATTTTATCCTTTTATAAAAATTACAACAAATGAGGATTTTCCAAGAGTATTTGTTACTAGAAATTTTGTTAGAGATGGTAATAAGTACTTTGGACCTTATACAAATGGAATGGCAGTAAATGAAACCATAAATTTAATAAGAAAGATATTTCCGTTAAGGACATGTAATAAAAATATTCAAGTTGGTGGAGAAACTACAAGAGCATGTTTAAATTATCATATAAAAAAATGTACGGCTCCTTGTGAAGCTCATATATCTAAAGAAGATTATATGAAGATGATAGAAGAAATTATAAATATATTAAGTGGAAAAGATGTCAAGATTATAAATGAGTTAAAGAGCAATATGCAAAAAGCATCAGAAAATCTTGAGTTTGAAAAAGCAGCATCATGTAGAGATAAGTTATTAGCTATAAATGCATTAGTAGAAAAACAAAAGATATTTAGAGTATCTGAAGGTGATGAAGACTTTATAAATATATATAAAGATGATAAAGATTCTTGTATTCAAGTATTCTTCCTTAGAGATGGAAAGGTAACAGGAAGAGAACACTTTGTAATTGAAAATACAAAAGATGAAAATAGCAGTGTTATATTATCTCAGTTTATAATTAATTTTTATGGTGGAACGGCTAAGGTAGCAAAAAATATATATGTTACAGAGGTAGAAGATAGAGAATTGCTAGAAGAATTCTTAACTATAAAGAGGGGAAGTAAAGTATGGATTAAGACACCTCAAAGAGGAGAAAAGAAAAGTCTTCTTGAAATGGTAGGAGATAATGCCAAAATAACATTAGAGCAATTTAAGCATAAAATATTAATGGAAAAAGAGGTTAATAGAAAAACCTTAGAAGAAATACAAGAATTATTAGATTTAGAAATGACTCCATATAGAATTGAAGCATATGATATATCTAACATACAAGGGGTAGACTCTGTTGGAACAATGATAGTATTTGAAGAAGGAAAAGCTAAAAATAGTGATTATAGAAGATTTAGAATAAAAACCGTTAAAGGTGCTGATGACTATAGTAGTATGAAAGAGATTCTAACAAGAAGATTTGAACATGGGTTAAGAGAAATAAAAGAAATACAAGAAAGAAATCTTAACTTTTCTAATGGAAAGTTTTCTAATTTTCCAGATTTAATTATGATGGATGGAGGAAAAGGTCAAGTAAATATAGCACTTCAAGTATTGAAAGAGCTAGATATTAATATTCCTGTATGTGGATTAGTAAAGGATGACAAACACCAAACTAGAGGTATAATTTATAATAATAAAGAGATAATTGTAAATAGAACTTCTAACTTAATGCAATTAATAAGAAGAATACAAGATGAAGTTCATAGATTTGCTATAACATATCATAGAACTTTAAGAGATAAAAAAACTTTACATTCTATATTAGATGATATACCAAATGTAGGTAAAAAAAGGAGGATATCTTTATTAACTCATTTTGGAAGTGTAGATAAAATAAAAGAAGCATCATTAGAGGAGTTATTAAGTATAGAATCTATTGACAGAAAAACAGCTGAAAGTATAGTAAGTTACTTTAATAATTCCAATAAAATAGAAAAATAAACTTTATTGGTATTGTTTAAAGCTATTATTTAAATTATACTAGAATATAGACCGTTTGTGGGAAATAAAATATTTAAGAGGAGTTTGTTATGGGTAAGTTTTTAGACTTAAGGGATTTATTTAAGAGTATATATTTAGCAGATGAAATTGAAATAAATGCGGAAATGAAAAATCATATAAATTTTAAGGTTGGAGGACCAGCAGACATATTGTTAAAGCCTAAGAAGGTAGAGCAAGTTGTGAAAAGTTTAGAAATCTGTAGAAAAAATAATATTCCTTACTATATTATTGGGAATGGATCAAATCTTCTTGTAAAAGATGGTGGAATAAGAGGAGTAGTTATTAAGTTAACAGATATGAATAATATTGAAGTTGATGGATGTTGTATAAAGGCTGAATGTGGTGCTATGTTAAGCGATTTATCAACAAAAGCTTTGGAAAACTCTTTAACAGGATGTGAGTTTGCTTGTGGTATACCAGGTTCTGTAGGTGGAGCTGTGTTCATGAATGCAGGAGCTTATGATGGAGAAATAAAAGATATAATAAAAGAAGCAACTGTAATTGATAATGAAGGTAATTTAGTAGTAATGTCTAAAGATGAACTGGACTTAGGATATAGAAGCTCTAAAGTAATGAAGGAAAATTATATTGTAGTTGGAGCTGTTTTTGAACTTCAAAAAGGTAATAAAGATGATATAAAAGAAAAAGTGGATGAACTTACTAGAAAAAGAGAAGAGAAGCAACCTTTAGAATATCCTTCAGCAGGAAGTACATTTAAGAGACCAGAGGGATACTTTGCAGGAAAGTTAATTCAAGACTCTGGACTTAAAGGATATACACTAGGGGGAGCAGCAGTATCTGATAAACATTCAGGATTTGTGATAAATAAAGAAAATGCTACAGCTAAGGATGTTTTAGATTTAATAGCTTATGTTCAAAAAGAAGTAAAGAGACAATTTGATGTTGAGCTTAAAACAGAAGTTAGAATTATAGGTGAAGATAATTAATAAATAAGGTAAAAGGTAATTGGTAAAAGTTTAAAAATTGGAATAATATTTCTTTTGGTTTTAACTTTTAGTTTTTACTTTTTACCTTTATATATATGCTATAATAATATTAAAAATTTAAAATCAATATATAAAGATTAGGGGGTAACTATGAGATTTGTAATAGTAACAGGATTATCAGGAGCCGGTAAAACAGAAGCTATAAAAAGTTTAGAAGATATAGGATATTTTTGTGTAGATAACTTACCACCTAAGCTTATTCCTAAGTTTGCAGAAGCATGCACTTCTGGTCAAATAAAGAAAGTTGCATTAGTAATGGATATAAGAGCAGGAATATTTTTTGATGATTTATTTGAATCTTTAGAGTACTTAAAGAAAAATAATTTCAAGTACGAAATATTATTCCTTGATTGCTCTGATGAAGTTTTAATAAAGAGGTTCAAGGAAAGTAGAAGAAGTCATCCGTTATCTCCGGAAGGAAGAGTTTTAACAGGAATAGCTATTGAGAGAAATAGATTAAGGGAAATTCAAGATAGAGCAGATATAATTATAGATACATCAAAATATCCAATAAAAAATTTAAGAGAAAAAATTGGAGAATACTTTGGAGATACAAAGGTACCAGAACAACAAATATCTGTAAATGTATTAAGCTTTGGCTTTAAATATGGTATACCTGTAGATTCTGATTTAGTATTTGATGTAAGATTTATACCAAATCCATTTTATATACCAGAGTTAAAGCCTTTATCAGGAAAAGATGAGCCAGTAAGAAAATATGTGCTAGAACAAGAAGAGACAAAGAAATTTTTAGATAAGTTACAAGATATGTTGAAATTCCTTATTCCAGAGTACTCAAAGGAGGGTAAGAAACAACTTATTGTTTCTATTGGATGTACTGGAGGAAGACATCGTTCAGTAGCTATAGCAAATGCGCTTTACGAAATTTTAAAGAGTAATGACTTTAATGCAGGTATAGAACATAGAGATATTGATGAAGATATTCATAAAGGAGCCAAAAAGCTATGAGATTTGCTGACTGGTTAAAGCCAGGTATAAAGGTTAAGAGGTGGATAGTATTTGGAATACTTGGAGTACTTCTTATAGCATTTGGGATTATGGAACTTGTTGTAAGAAGATTTGATTATATTTCATATAACTTATTTTATATTTTATTACTCATTACAGGGATATTTGTTATATATATATCCATAACTGAAATTATAAGATCTGTAATTTATTTGGTTAATAAAGGAGATATAAAGGTATCTTTAAATAATAGAAAAATAGAATCACTTATAGGTGAAAAAAGATTGCTTGTAAAAGGACCTAAGATTGTAGTAATAGGAGGTGGAACAGGATTATCCACTATGCTTAGAGGTCTTAAGTATTATACCTCTAATATTACTGCCATTGTAACGGTAGGAGATGATGGTGGAGGATCAGGAAATCTAAGAGAGGATTTAGGAATGTTACCACCTGGAGATATAAGAAACTGTATATTAGCATTAGCAGATATGGAACCATTAATGCAAGAGTTACTTCAATATAGATTTAAAGATGGAAGATTAAAAGGTCAAAGTTTCGGAAATCTATTTTTAGCTGCTATGGATGGAGTATGTGGTAATTTTGAGGATGCAATTCAAAAGATGAGCTCTGTATTAGCTGTAACAGGAAAAGTATTGCCTGTTACATTAGATGATATGCATTTGAAGGCTTTATTAGAAAATGGACATATTGTTTATGGAGAATCTCAAATACCTAAAGAAGCATTTAAACAAAAATCAGCAATAAAAGAATTAATGATAGACCCTAAGGATGCAGTTCCATTAGAGGAAGCATTAGTTGCTATAAGAGAGGCTGATGCCATTGTAATGGGTCCAGGAAGCTTATATACAAGTGTTATATCTAACTTATTAGTAGATAAAATAGCTTCTGCAGTTAGAAAGAGTAATGCTTATAAAATATATATATCTAATATAATGACTCAACCAGGAGAAACAGATGGGTTTAAGGTATCAGACCACTTAAAGACACTTCAGAAGTATGGTGGCAAAGATATAGTTCAATGTGTAATTGCTAATTGTGGTCATATATCTCGTGAACTTGAGGAGAAATATAATAAAGAAGGTGCTACATTAGTAGAACTTGATAAAGATGAAATAAGAAGTCAAGGTGTAGAATTAATAGTAAAGAACTTAATTAAGATACAAAACGGTTTTATAAAACATGATTCAGATTATTTAGCTCAGATATTAATAGAGATAATAATGGAAAATAAATTATTGTATGATAAAAAGAAAATTATTGAATATATGTATTTATCTCAAAGAATAAGAGAAAGGGAACAAGAGGAAAGTAGAAAAGGAGAAAAGTAAATGTCATTTTCATCAAAGGTAAAAGGAGAGCTAAGTAGATATGTAGATATAACTAAAGGCGAGGCTTTAGCTCAAATTTCAGCAATAATGAAGGTTGGAGGAACTATAGGGTTTAGTGGGAAAGGAATTTCCTTTAGAATAACTACTGAGAGTCCATCAAGTGCAAGATTAATATTTACTTTATTAAAGGATCACTTTAATATACATTCCAAGTTAATGGTTAAAAAGAGTAATTCATTAAAAAAGAATAATATTTATATGGTTGTTATAAATGAGGATATGGGAGTAAGAGATTTACTTAAAAAGACAGGTATTCTAAAAGAAGTAGATGGAATTATGAGCTTGGATTATAGAATAGATGAAGATATGGTAGAGAGTGATGACGAAAAAAGAGCTTATATTAGAGGTGCCTTTTTAGGTGGAGGAAGTATAAGTAATCCAGAAAAGACTTATCATTTAGAGTTTGTTACTCATAGTGAAGAATATGCAAAAGATTTAAGTGATCTTATTAATAGTTGTGGTTTAAATTCAAAGGTTATACAAAGAAAAAATTCTTTTATAATATACATAAAAGAAGGTGAGCAAATTGTAGATTTATTAAATATAATGGGAGCTCACTCATGTTTATTAGAAGTTGAAAATATTAGAATTATGAAAGAAATGAGAAACAACGTTAATAGACTTGTAAATTGTGAAACTGCAAATCTTTCTAAGACAGTAAATGCAGCAGTTAGACAAGTAGAAAGCATTAAATTAATTCAAGAAAAAATAGGTTTAAAAAGATTGCCTAAGAACCTTAGGGAAATAGCAGAACTAAGATTAGAACATCCAGATGAATCTTTGAAAGAATTAGGAGAAATGTTAGACCCTCCTGTTGGTAAGTCTGGAATTAATCATAGACTTAGAAAAATAGAGAAAATAGCAGAAGAACTTAAAAGTGAAATTTAAAGAAGGTGATTAATTGAAAGATAAGAAATTTTGTCATCTTCATCTTCATACAGAGTACAGTTTGTTAGATGGTTCGGGAAAAATACCTAAAATAATAAAAAGAGCAAAAGAGCTTGGAATGGATAGCATAGCCATAACTGACCATGGTGTCATGTATGGCTGTGTTGATTTTTATAAGAAAGCAAAAGAAGAAGGAATAAAACCTATATTAGGATGTGAAATATATGTAGCAGGAAAATCTATGGATATAAAAACACCTGATAAGGAAAATCAAACCTACCACTTAGTACTTTTAGTGAAGAATGAAGTTGGTTATAAGAATTTAATGAAAATTGTTTCTAAGGCATCTATAGATGGATTTTATTATAAACCTAGAGTAGATAATGATTATTTAAGGGAACACAGCGAGGGAATAATAGCTTTAAGTGCTTGTTTAGGTGGAGCTGTGCAAAATAATATACTTAGAGGGAGAGATGAAAGAGCTAGAGAAGTAGCTCTAATGTATAAGGAAATATTTAAGGATGGATTTTATTTAGAACTTCAAAATCATGGTGTAGAAGAGAATAGAAAGGTTAACGAATTTAATATACAGCTATCTAAGGAGTTAGGAATTCCATTAGTTGCAACTAATGATGTTCATTATGTTACTAAAGAGGATGCCAAGTCTCATGATGTATTACTATGTATACAAACAGGAAAAACAGTAGATGAAGAAAAGAGAATGAGATATCCATCTGACCAATTTTATTTAAAATCTCCAGAAGAAATGTGGGATATGTTTTCATATATTCCAGAGGCATTAGAAAATACAATTAAAATAGCAGATGAGTGTAATTTTGATTATAAATTTCATGAATCAAAGCTCCCAACATTCCCTTTACCAGAAGGAAGAGAAGCATATGAATATTTAAAAGAAACTTGTTATAGAGGGCTTATAGAAAGATATGTTGAATTTGAAGATTTCAGAAACAACGATAATATAGACTACAATAAGCTTTATGAGTTAGGTGAAAAAGCTAAGGAGTATATAGATAGATTAGAATACGAATTAGGTGTAATAAAAAATATGGGGTATGTTGATTACTTCTTGATTGTGTGGGATTTTATTAGATTTGCTAATGAAAATAATATACCAACAGGACCAGGAAGAGGATCAGCGGCAGGTTCAATTGTTGCATATACCTTGGGAATAACAAAAATTGATCCAATAAAATATAGCTTACTATTTGAAAGATTCTTAAATCCTGCAAGAGTAAGTATGCCAGATATAGATTCGGATTTTTGTTATGAAAGAAGAGAAGAAGTAATTGATTATGTAATTGATAAATATGGAGCAAGTAATGTTTCACAAATAATAACTTTTGGAACAATGGCACCAAGATTATGTATAAGAGATGTAGGAAGAGCTATGGATTATAGCTATGCAGAAGTAGATAGAATTGCAAAAATGATTCCAAATGCTTTAGGAATTACTATAGATAAAGCATTAGAGCTTAATCCAGAATTAAAGAAAATATATGAAGAAGACTCTAGAGTTAAAACATTAATAGATATAAGTAAAGATTTAGAGGGATTACCTAGACATTCGTCTACTCATGCAGCAGGGGTAGTTATTGCATCTAAACCTCTAGTAGAGTATGTACCACTTCAAAAAAATGAAGATATGATTGTAACACAGTTTGGTATGACAACACTAGAAGAGTTAGGGTTATTAAAAATGGACTTTCTTGGCCTTAGAACTCTAACGGTTATGAATGATGCTGTTAAAATGATAGAACAAAATAAAGGGGTAAAAATAAACCTAGACAATATAGATTTTAATGATCATGAAGTATATAAAATGATAGGGGAAGGGAAGACTACAGGAGTCTTTCAATTAGAATCTGCAGGTATGACATCATTTATGAAGGAACTTAAACCGGATAATCTAGAAGATATAATTGCGGGAATTTCTTTATATAGACCGGGTCCTATGGCAGAGATACCAAGATATGTAGATTGTAAGAGAAATCCTGATAAAGTTAAATATGAAACCCCAGAATTAGAGAGTATACTTGATGTAACATATGGTGTTATGGTATATCAAGGTGCGTTACGTTCTTCGGCTAAAAAACACAGAAATGTGGGCTAAAACCGAAGGGATAAATTGAAACAATTTGTCTAACTTATTATTCGAGTAGGTGAGTGAAATTCTCACTAAGAGTTAAAGGAAGGTAACTCTTCCCTAAGACTACGAAGTGCTTTAGTATCTCTAAATACTATTGTACTAAGCTCGTGGAAGTCGGTGAAAATTCAATCCTATCACTTTGATTGGAGAAGTAATCGGGGGTCTATAAATTCAATATGGTTACGAAAGGAATCCTTGGTTGTGTACGAGTCGTGAACTATATATATAGGGGTGATAGATACCTATATAGGTGTGGAAACACATTATAAGCGTAGTAACAGTATTCTTGGTTGCTGAAGCTATATTTATCCAGTAAAGGATATTTGCTTTAAGTCCATCCTTCCAGACGGGCGAAAAAGTGCTTATCGGCTTATAGAGGAAACCTAAGTTGAATATGTTAAAGATAGAATAATAGGAACGTAAGAACTCATTCAGTAAATGCTAATGGATTAGAGTCCAGATGTTACTAATAGGTAGGAAATGACCTATGAAGAGTGAGGACAGCAGGACGTAGTAGTGTAGATGGTTAGCCGTTAGTTACTATGTATGGCAACATACGAAGGAGGGTATAAACTAACCGGAGCGAAGGTCCATAGTCGGCTTAGAAATAAATATTTAAAAGTCGATGGAATGCCGTATGAAGTGAAAGCTTCATGTACGGTATGAAGTGGGGGAAAACAAAGCCTTACCAAGTAATGTTGAAGGGGGAGTTACCTATCACACCCGAAATGGGTAAGTGCAAATATCAATTCTTAACAGGTAATGCTGAAGATAGAGATTGTGCTATATAACAAGTTATGGAAATAGTTAGAAAGCTTGCAGGATATTCTATGGGAAGAAGTGATATGGTTCGTAGAGCCATGTCAAAGAAAAAGCATAAGGTTATGGAAGAGGAGCGTAAAAACTTTATCTATGGAATACTAGATAAAGAAGGAAATATAGAAGTTCCAGGTTGCATTAGAAATGGCATTAGTGAAGAAGTAGGAAACAAAATATTTGATTCCATGATGGACTTTGCTTCATATGCTTTTAACAAATCTCATGCAGCTGCTTATGCAGTAGTAGGATATCAAACAGCATATTTAATGAGATATTATCCTGTAGAAACAATAGCAGCTATGTTAAATTCTGTTATGGGTAACAGTGATAAGGTAGCTCATTATATTAAGTTTGCTGAAGACCAAGGAATTCAAGTAAAACCTCCAAATATTAATGAAGGTTATGGAAAGTTCACTGTTAATGGAGACTCAATAATATTTGGAATGGCAGCTATAAGAAATGTAGGTGTAAATGTAATAGATTCTATTGTAAGAGTAAGAAAAGAAAAAGGACTCTTTACATCACTAGAGGATTTTATAGATAAATTAGATACATCTGCTGTAAATAAAAGAGCTATAGAAAGCTTAATTAAGTCAGGGGCATTAGATGTATTTAATGTGTTTAGATCAAAAATGTTAGCTGTATTTGAAAAGGCTATAGATAGCATTGTTAGTGAAAGAAAGAGAAATATAGAAGGACAAATGAACTTATTTGCACTATCTGAGGATACAGTAGATTTACCTAAGATAACTTATCCAAATATAAAGGAATTTTCAAAAGCTAACCTATTAGCAATGGAGAAAGAAATGACAGGATTGTACTTAACAGGACATCCGTTAGACGAGTATAAGTCAAGTTTAGAGATGCAAGTATCCGTAACAATTGATGATATAAATAAAAGTCACGCAATTTTAGAAGAAGGTATATCTGATAACTTGGAGGAAAATTTATTATCTGAAGATTTAATATTACAAGATAATGATAAAGTTGTTGTTGGAGGAATACTAACAGAAATTAATAGAAAAGTAACTAGAAAGAATACATTAATGGCATTCTTAAAATTGGAAGATTTAACTGGAACCATAGAAGTAGTAGTATTTCCTAAGATATTAGAAAGATTAAATAATGTAATACAGCAGGATAAATTAGTGATTGTAAAAGGAAGAGTCAATATAAGAGAAGAAGAAGTTCCTAAAATTATTTGTGATGATATATCAGGATTGGAAAAGATTAATAATAACAAAATTTTCATTAGAATTTCTAAAAAAAGTGATTTAAAAGAAGCTAAAATCAAGATTCAAAGATCTATAAAAGAAAATAACGGAAGTACACCTATATATGTTTTTATTTTAGATGAAAATAGAACTTATAGATTACCTATAGATTTATGGGTTGATGATGAAGATGTGGCTGTAAATTTATTAAAAGGTGAATTTGGAGAAGAAAACGTAAAGTTAGTAATAAGATAAAAATATAAAAAAATAAAAAAATTTATTTTTATTATAAAAAATAATTAATTTAGGGTATAATAAGTAGGAAAAGTTATTTAAAAGCAGGAAATCCGTAAAATATTAGTAAAAGTTAAGAAAAACTCGTTGATAAATTTGTGTAAATTATGTACAATAATAAAGGTTATTAATGATAGGGTATAATTTTAAAATAGAATATAGAATACAGGGACAATTCTAGTCCAGTGGGAGTTTAAGGAGGAATGGTTAATGAAAAAAATAGCTATTTTAACAAGTGGTGGAGATGCACCAGGGATGAACGCAGCTGTTAGAGCTGTTGTAAGAACTGCTTTAAGTAATGGAATTGAAGTTATGGGAGTTCAAAGAGGATATAGTGGCTTACTAGATGGAGATATAACACCTATGACTAGATCTTCAGTATCAGATATTATCCATAGAGGAGGTACTATACTTAGAACAGCAAGATGTCCTGAATTCAAACAAGAAGAAGTAAGAAAAAGAGCTGTAAAGATATTAAAAGCTTATGGTGTAGATGCATTAGTTGTTATTGGAGGAGATGGATCTTTTACAGGAGCGAAGCTTTTATCAAAGCTAGGAGTTATGACTGTAGGATTACCAGGGACTATAGATAATGACTTAGCATATACAGATTATACTATAGGATTTGATACAGCACTAAATACAATAGTTGATGCAATAAACAAAATAAGAGATACTTCAAGTTCTCATGAAAGAGTTTCAATAGTTGAGGTTATGGGAAGAAACTGTGGTGATTTAGCATTATATGCAGGTATAGCTGGTGGTGCTGAAGCAGTTATCGTGCCAGAATTAGGTTTTGATAAAGATGAATTATGCAGAACTATATTAGAAGGTAAAACAAATGGTAAGAGACATAATCTTATAATATTAGCAGAAGGTGTTGGCGGTGCCTACGACTTAGCTGAATATGTTGAAGGTGTAACTGGAATAGAAACAAGAGCTACAATATTGGGACATATTCAAAGAGGAGGAAGTCCAACAGCAAGTGATAGAGTATTAGCATCAAGAATGGGTGTTAAGGCTGTTGAAGTATTATTAGAAGGTAAGACTTCAAGAGTAATTGGAATTAGAGATAATAAGATTATTGACCAAGATATAGATGAAGCATTAGCAGTTGAAAGAAAATTTGATGAAGCTCTATATGAATTATCAACAATTATTTCAAAATAGTTAATATATATTATTTAATATTTTATTATTATAAAGAACATTATATTAATACAAGAGGAGTGTTATTTACATGAAAAAGACAAAAATGATATGTACAGTAGGACCAGCTAGTGAAACAGAAGAAATCATAGCTAAGTTTATGGAAGCTGGTATGAATGCTTCAAGACACAATTTTTCTCATGGAGATCATGAAGAACACCGTAGCAGAATAGAATTAGTTAGAAATACAGCTAAGAAGTTAGGAAAAGAAATTGCTATAATCCTTGATACAAAGGGACCAGAAATAAGAACTGGTAAATTCGAACCAAACAAGGTTGAATTACAAAAAGGATCTGAATTTACAGTATATACTGGAGAAGAAGTAATAGGAGATACTACTAAATGTTCTGTTACATATGCAGGTCTTGCACAAGACGTTGTTCCAGGAAACACTATATTAATAGATGATGGTTTAGTTGGATTAACAGTTAAATCAGTAGATGGAAACAAGATTGTTTGTGAAGTTCAAAACACAGGTTTAGTAGGAACTCATAAGGGTGTTAACGTACCAGGCGTTTCAATAAAATTACCAGCTTTAACTGCAAAAGACGAAGCAGATCTTAAGTTCGGTTGTGAAGTTGGCGTTACTATGATAGCTGCTTCATTCATAAGAAAAGCAGAAGACGTATTAGCTATAAGAAAAGTATTAAAAGAAAATGGTGGAGAACACATTCTTATCTGTTCTAAGATAGAAAACCAAGAAGGTGTAGATAACATAGATTCAATACTAGAAGCTTCAGATGCAATAATGGTTGCTAGAGGAGACCTAGGTGTTGAAATTCCAGTAGAAAATGTACCAAAGGTACAAAAGATGATAATCAAGAAGTGTAACGAAGCTGGAAAGCCAGTTGTAACTGCTACTCAAATGCTTGATTCAATGATGAGAAACCCAAGACCAACAAGAGCAGAAGTTTCAGACGTTGCTAACGCAATCTATGATGGAACAGACGCAATCATGTTATCTGGAGAAAGTGCTAACGGTAGCTACCCAGTAGTTGCAGTTGAAACTATGGCTAGAATAGCAGAAGAAACTGAAAAGAACTTAGACTACAAAGTTGCAGTTTCTAAGGCTAGAAAGCACATTCCAGCAATAGCAGGAGTTATATCAAGAGCAGCTTGCAATGCAGCATCTGAATTACAAGCTACAGCTATAATATCATCAACTCAAAGTGGTGCTACAGCTCAAAGATTATCTCAATGTAGACCAGAATGTCCAATAGTTGCTGTTACACCATGTGAAAAAGTTGCTAAGAAGTTAGTATTCTCATGGGGTGTATATCCAATAGTTGCTGATAAGATGGCTTCAACTGATGAAATGATGGAAAAATCAGTTAAGATAGCTGAAGAAAACGGATTTGTTGCTAATGGAGATACAGTAGTTATAGCTGCTGGAGTTCCAGTTGACAAGATCGGAGCAACTAACTTAATGAAGGTTGCTGTTGTAGAATAGTATAAATTTTAATAAAAGAAGATTCTCAAAATAGAGAATCTTCTTTTTTGTAAAAAAAACACTATGTATAATGTATAAAATTTATAAATTAAGGTATAATCTTAATAAGGGATTAAGTGGCGACTGATTCTGTACTAGCACCTGAAAGGGTGCTTTTTATATTTTCATATGATATAATTTAGTGAAATGATAAGACAAAGGGTGATAAGGCTTGGTAGAAAAAAATAAAGAATATATTTTAGATATAATATCTCAGGGATATGAAGGTGAAGGAATAGCAAAAATTGATAGCTATCCTATATTTATTGAGAATGCATTAGAAGGAGAAAAAGTAAGAGTAAAAATAGTTAAAGTTAAAAAGAACTATGCTTATGGAAAAATTATAGAAATTATAGAATCTTCTAATGAGAGAGAAGAACCAAAGTGTGCTCACTATAAAAGATGTGGAGGATGCTCCATCCAACATATGAGTTATAAAAAACAATTAGATTTTAAGTGGAATAGAGTTAAGGATTGTATATCAAAAATAGGAGGATTATCAGAAGAGTTAGTTAAATATCCTATAGGAATGAATAATAATCCTTATAGATATAGAAATAAGGTACAATTACCTATAGGAAAAGTAAACGGAGAGATAGTAGTAGGTTTTTATGCACCAAGAAGTCATGACATAATAGATTTAGAAAGTTGTTTAATACAAGACAAGATAGCAGATAAAGTATGTTACCTTACTAAACAATGGATAAAAAAATATAATATAGAGCCAGCTACGGTTAATGGTGAATTTAATCCTAATGGTTTATTAAGACATATCATGATTAGAAGAGGTTTTAAAACTAATGAAGTTATGGTAGTTTTAGTAGCAACTAAAAAAGATATACCTCATTTAGAAGAATTTAAAGAAATAATAAAATCAAATATAGAAGGAATAAAGAGTATAATACTAAATATAAACTCTAAAAATACAAATGTTATATTAGGTCAAGAGTGTATAACTTTATATGGAGAAGATGTTATACAAGATTACATAGGGGATTTTAAATTTAATATATCTCCACTATCATTTTTTCAAGTTAATCCAATACAAACAGAAGTACTTTATAATAAAGCATTAGAATATGCAGGACTAACTGGAGAAGAAACTGTTTTTGATGCTTACTGTGGTACTGGAACTATAACATTGTTTCTTTCACAAAAAGCTAAAAAAGTTTATGGAGTAGAAATAATAGAACCTGCAGTTATTAACGCAAAGTTAAATGCAGAAATAAATAATGTGGATAACACAGAATTTTTTGTGGGTAAATCTGAAGAAATAATACCTGATTTAATTAATAAAGGTATTAAAGCAGATGTAATAGTAGTTGATCCTCCAAGAAAGGGATGTGACATAAAATTATTAGAAGCTATAGGAAAAACTAGACCTGAAAAAGTTGTATATGTATCTTGTGATGCAAGTACGTTAGCAAGAGATTTAAAAATATTAAAGACAATAGGATATGAAACAAAGGTTATTCAACCAGTAGATATGTTCCCACAAACAGCACATATAGAAAATGTTGTATTGTTAGAATATAAAACGAAACTTATTCAGTAGGAGTTTGTATCTCCTACTGAATTTAGCTGAGTTAATCTAGGGTCGTGTCCGTTGTTAGCTCCCTGTTATATAGAACAAGGGAGTGTTACAACGGCTAGACATCAGATGAAAGTATATAGATAAAATAGCTGTATCAAAATAAATTTTGATACAGCTATTTTTTTATGTATTTTTGCTTTTATTTTTATAGATTTTATTAATTACACTCTTATTATTGACATATAAAATGAGAAAAATTATAATCCTTATTAGTTGTTAATGAAAATTATTATCAATCAAAAATAAGAGAGGTAATTATGAGATATATTTTTATAGTATTAGGATTTCTATTTACTTTATTAGGGGGGATAGGAGTAGTTTTGCCTATATTGCCTACAACTCCATTTTTGTTACTTGCTTCTTTTTGTTTTGCAAAAGGTTCAACAAGATTTCATAAGTGGTTTACTAACACTAAATTATATAAAAATCATTTAGATGACTTTGTAAAAAATCGTTCTATGACTTTAAAAACAAAAATTACATTATTATCATTAGCATCTTCAATGTTAATGATACCAATAGTTGTTGTTGATATACCATATTTAAAAATATTTTTAATATTTTTAATGGTATTTAAATACTACTATTTTATATTTAGAATTAAGACAATTAGAGGTGAAGACGCATATGATGATAAATAAAAGATTAATTAATACAGTAAAAGAATCAAAAGTATATATAGTTAAAACTGTATTATTCCAATGGATAGCATTAATAGCTAATATAATATCTGTGTTTTCTATAGGAATATTATTACAAGAGATTTCCCAAGGAATAATAGAAAAAGCTATGATATTAAAAGTGTTTGCAATAGTAGTTAGTATGATAATAGTAAGATATTTTTGTAATATAAAAGCTACAAGAATGTCTTATTATGCATCTTCAAAAGTTAAGACTATACTTAGAGAAAAAGTATATAAAAAGTTATTAGATTTAGGAAATACATATAGTAAGCACGTTTCAACAAGTGAGGTTGTTCAAGTATCCGTTGAGGGGATTGAGCAGTTAGAAATTTATTTTGGAAGATATCTTCCTCAGTTTTTCTATAGTTTATTAGCACCTATAACATTATTTATAGTTATTTCATTTGTTGATTTTAAAGCAGCATTACTTTTATTACTTTGTGTTCCATTAATTCCAGCTTCAATTATAGCTATTCAAAAATTTGCAAAGAAATTATTAAGTAAATACTGGTCAATATATACTGGACTTGGGGATAGTTTCTTAGAAAATGTCCAAGGAATGACTACCTTAAAAATATATGAAGCTGATGAAGCAAAGAATATAGAAATGAATGAAGAAGCTGAATTATTTAGAAAAATAACAATGAAAGTACTTACTATGCAATTAAACTCTGTAACTCTTATGGATTTAATTGCTTTTGGTGGAGCAGCTCTTGGAGTAGTTATTGCTACTTTAGATTATAGAGCTGGGCACATTACTTTATGGCAAGGATTCATAATTATAATGCTTGCAGCAGAATTCTTTATTCCATTAAGACTTTTAGGTTCTTATTTTCACATAGCTATGAATGGAATGGCAGCTAGTGATAAATTATTTAGACTGCTAGATGCTAAAAATGAAGAAGTTAAGAGTAATGATAATTCATCTAAAGTAAAAGATGGATTAAATTTTGAAAATGTAAGTTTCTCATATGAAGAAGATAGACAAGTATTAAAAAATATTAATTTACATATTCCAAAAGGAAGTTTTGTTTCGTTAGTTGGTAAGTCTGGATGCGGTAAGAGTACAATAGCAGCATTAGCTATGACTTTTATATCAAATTCAAAGGGCTCTATTACTTGTGATGGAGTGGAGCTAGGAAATTATACTGAGAAAGATTATATGAAAAAAATAACTTACTTAGGACATAACAGTTACATATTTAAGGGTACAGTTAAGGAAAATCTATTAGTTGGCAATAAAGATGCTAGTGATGAACAATTATTAGATGTATTGAAACAAGTTAACTTATATGATTTTATTATGTCTTCAGGTGGACTTTCTATGAATGTATTAGAGAAAGCAGGCAACCTATCTGGAGGACAAGCTCAAAGATTAGCTTTAGCAAGAGCATTACTTCATGATAGTGATTATTATATATTTGATGAAGCTACGTCTAATATAGATGTAGAAAGTGAAAAAGATATTATGAATGTATTAAGAAATATATCTAAGAATAAAACTATATTACTTATAACTCATAGATTAGCACAAGTAGTTGATACAGATAAGGTGTATGTCATGAATAGTGGAGAAGTTATAGAAGAAGGAACTCATGACGAATTAATGAACAATAATGGCGTTTATAAGAATATGTTTTTAGTACAGTATGAATTAGAGCAGTATTCTAAGGAAAAAGAGGTGTGCAATGAATAAGAAGAGTGGACTTAAAGTAATGATGCAATTAGTAGGAATGGTAAAACCTTTATTGCACATTATGTCAATAACAGTAATTATGGGAGTGATAGGTTTTCTATGCTCAATATTTATAACAATTTTAGGTGGATTTGCATTACTAAATGTTTTAGGATTAGATACTGGATTTTCAACAAATGCTCTATTAGTAACAGTAGTTATACTTGCAATTATTCGTGGAGCACTTCGTTATGCAGAACAAGCTAGTGGTCATTATATTGCATTCCGTTTATTAGCATTAATTAGAGATAAAGTATTTAAGGCTTTAAGAAGATTAGCACCTGCAAAACTAGAAGGAAGAGATAAGGGAAATCTTATTTCAATAATTACAACAGATATAGAGTTATTAGAAGTATTTTATGCACATACTATAGCACCAATAACAATAGCTATTATTACATCAATTATACTTATAATATTTATAGGTCAATATAGTTTAATTCTTGCGTTAGTGGCTTTAGCTGCATATATAGCAGTTGGATATATAGTTCCTCAAATAACATCAAAGTTAGGAAGAGAGGATGGAAGAGAGTATCGTAAAGTATTTGGAGATTTAAATAGTTATTTATTAGACAGCTTAAGAGGTATTAGAGAAACTATACAATTTGATGATGGACAGCATAGATTAAATACAATAATAAGAAAGTCTGATGAATTAGATAAATTACAAGAGAAATTAAAAAAACATGAAGGTACATCAAAAGCAATTACAGATTCAGTAATTTTACTATTCTCTTTAGGAATGTTATTTATAAGCATATATTTACATAGTACTGGCAGTATAGAATTTAATGCTGTATTTATATGTACAATTACAATGATGAGTTCATTTGGACCAGTTGTAGCATTAAGTAATTTATCAAATAACTTACTTCAAACATTAGCAAGCGGAGAAAGAGTTTTATCTATATTAGAAGAAACTCCTATAGTTGAAGAAGTAACTAATGGTGTTAACGCAAATTTTGAAGGTGCAGAATTTAAAGATGTATCATTCTCTTATGATGATGAAAAAATATTATCAAACTTCAATATAAGTATTGAGAAAAATAAGATAATAGGTATAACAGGAAAAAGTGGATCAGGTAAATCTACATTTTTAAAATTATTAATGCGTTTTTGGGATAGAGAAAGTGGAAATATAAATATTTCAAATAAAGATATTAAATCAATAAATACATCTTCATTAAGAAATTTAGAAGCATATGTAACTCAGGAAACATATTTATTTAAAGATTCTATTGAAGCTAATATTAAGATATCAAAACCAGATGCAACTCACGAAGAAGTAATAGAGGCAGCAAAGAAAGCATCTATTCATGATTTTATAATATCTTTACCACAAGGATACGATACTAAAATAAGTGAATTAGGAACAAGCCTTTCAGGTGGAGAAAGACAAAGAATAGGAATAGCAAGAGCTTTTCTACATAATTCACCATTATTATTATTAGATGAACCAACAAGTAATTTAGATAGTTTAAATGAAGGTATAATATTGAAGTCTATTAAAGAAGAGTGTAATGAAAAAACTGTACTTCTTGTATCTCATAGAAAATCGACTATGAATATTGTAGATAAAGAGTTTTCGGTAGAACATGGGAGGGTTTCATAAAATGAAAAAGACAAGAGTTGAATTAGAAAAAGATGTAGTATTAAAAATGATAGATATATACTATAAAAAGAATGGAACTCCAGAAGAGAAAGAAGAGCTAAAAGCATATGCAATGAAGAGATTAACACATTGTAAATTTGGAAATGATAAAAGCTTCTGTGCACATTGTAAAATACATTGCTATGCACCTAAATATAAAGAACAGATAAAAAAGGTTATGAAATACTCAGGACCTAGAATAGCCTTTAAACATCCAATAATGGTAATAAGACATATAATTAAAAAATAAAATAAAAATCCTCTATAGACTTATGGTCTATGGAGGATTTTTTTATAAGATAAAAAAACAAGGCTTACCTTTGGGGGATGTAAGCCTTGTATATCATCTGGGGGGATGATTAATATTATATTAAAATGGGGATTTAATATGATTAACTTTATGCTTTTATTATATAG
>JAFADP010000148.1 GCA_023424785.1 Bacillota bacterium | reverse complement strand
AACATTAATTGTGGTAATGGTTGTCCTGGTTCTGCATCAACATATACTGTTATTGTTTCTCCAGGCATTGCAACTACTCCAGTTGGTTGATTGTTATTACCATAACAAAACTTTAAGTTATTTCTTGTATGTTCATCTCTATTTCCATGTTGTTCAACAACTACAGTTTTTACAGATTGTAATTGTCCATTTATAATATCCTTAGCCTGTTGTATTTCTTTTAAGTAAATAGGTGCTAATGGATGTTTCTTAACCTCATTTTCTAATTCCGTTAACTTATCTATAGTATTAAACTCATCTGAAACAGTATCCATTAATCCATTTGTAAATAGTATTTTCATTTTTTTAGCTACTAAGTCTTCTTTATATAATCTTATATCTGAAATTGATGCCCAATCTTCACGTGCTTTATCAAATACAAATTTTACTCTTTTAGCTTTAGTAGGTTCAAACTGTATTTCTAGCATATCATTAGTTACTGTATAACTTCCTTCACTTACCTTTTGGAAGTTATCTCCTGAAGCAACTGGTGATACATATATACTAAACTGCTCTGCAAATCCTTTTCCACCAACTCTAGATTTATATGTCAAACGACCTATTATTTCTGCTTTTTCTAAAGTTAATATAACTTCATTCTTAAATGAATCACTATTTGGTTTTCCAGTTTCCCAATGAGTATTTACATCTTCATCTATTGCATACTTAATTGCAGAACTAGAATATTGTCCACCATTGTTACTTATGCTTAAATTTTTAACTCTATATACATTATCATATTCATTTATATAATCTGTATAAAATGCTTCAAATTTAGACACATTAGCAGTACCACTTTGAACTTGTCCAAACTCTACTAACTCTTTGGCTATGTTTAATTTTTCAATATACTCATCTTCAAAGGGATGTCCTTTAGCCTCTTCTATTAAATTATTAATGGCTTCAATTGTACCAAAGGCTGGACTAACTTCATTCATATTTTCATCTACAAATAATCTATCTATTATTTCATCTAATACATCTTGCTTATATAATCCAATTTCTGATGCTAAGGCCCAATCTTCATACCCTTTTTTAAATACAAATTTTATTCTTCTAACTTCCGTTGGGTTAAACATTATTTCTATAGTATTATTAGTTACTGCACTTTTGCCTGAAGTTATTTTTTCAAAAGTATCTCCATTAGATGTTCTTGAAGCATAAATCTCAAATTCTTGTGCAAATCCTCTAGAACGTAAATTTGTGTACATTATTCTATTTATACTTGTTAATTTATCTAGAGTTATTGTAACCTCATTTGTATGAGAAGAAGAACTTTGCTTACCTGAATGCCAGTTAGTATCTACATTATTATCTATTGCATGCTCTATACCATTTGATGCATATTGACTTCCATTAGTCTCTATTTTTATTATATTATCTCTTGATACCTTAAATAATTCATCATAAGCTTCTAATCTTTTATCATTAAATGAAACAAAATTAGAAACTTTTGCATCTATATATGTATACTCTCTATGCTCTAATAATATTTTTGCGTTTTCTATATCTTCTTTTATTTCATCATAAAATGGATGAGTACTTACTTGAGCTTCAAATGCTTCTAACTTTTCTAATGTATTAAACTCAGAACTCACCGTATTTTTTGATTCATTAGTAAATATATTATTCATTTTATCTAATAATGAATCTTCTCTATAGAACCAAAGTTCTGATGCACTAGCCCAATCTTGATGAGCTTCTTTAAATACAAATTTAATCTTTTTAGCGGTAGTAGGATTAAATTTTATTTCTACCATACTTCCTGTAGTTGAATAACCACCTGTAGAAACTAAGCTAAAGTCTTCATCTTCTCCTGATAAAGAAGAATATATTTCAAACTTATTAGGGAAACCTTTTCCCTTTGCACTATCTTGTCTAGTTGCATAAACTATTCTATCAATAGTTTCAACATTCTCAAATTCTACTACAACTTCATTTTTAAAAGAAGATGTGTTCTTTTTACCTGTTTCCCAATGAGTTGACAAATTATCATCTATAGCTTTATCTATTGAACTAGATGAATATTGTCCTCCATTATTAGAAATTGATAAAATTTCATCTCTTTGTAACTTGTATATCTTATTATAATCCTCAAAGTTACTATAGTCTCTTAATCTAAAAAGTGAAACTTTAGCTTCATTAACTACACTTTCTTCAATTAAGCCAGAATTTTGATTGTATATTTCATCTGCATAAACATTTAATGCTGGTGAAATATTTGTGGTTATTAACGATAGAATTAATAATTTTGCTATCTTTTTCTTCATAATATTCTCCCCTAGATATTTAAAATTAATAAAAATCATATTACTCTAGCATCTTGGTAAACGTTTATTTTAACCATAAATTTTACTAATGCCAAATCTCGTTCCCCTTAAAATGCTAATATAACCCTTATTCACCCATTATTATATATTATCTTTCAAAATTTGTAACGTTAAAATTTAAATTTTTTCTATTTTTCTTTTTTCTACAATTTATTTTATATAATACTTCAAAAAACTTTAATACAATACTTTTTATATTAATTATAAAAACTAGGAGTTGTAACCAATATTACAACTCCTAGTTTTTTAACTCTTAATTATTTGTAAATAATCCAGCACCTTTTATAATTTCTTGTTCTTCAAATAAACTTGATACTGCATAATTATAATCATTTAAATTTTGGGCTTTTCTTATTTTTTTCACATACTTTTTACTATCTGAAAATATATGATTCATATATCCCCATAATTCTTTCATTCTAAATATGGCATTTTTATCTTCATTAAATAATTCTCTATAGTTATTGAAAATTTCATCATGAAATGCCTTTAGGGTATCTTTATCTAAATATTTATTATCTTTAATTTCACTTATTAAAGCTGGATTTGCAAGCAGTCCTCTTCCTAACATTATTTTATCTACTTCTGGAAAAGCTTGTATTAATTTATTATAATCCTCTTTAGTAAAAATATCTCCATTATAGCATACTGATGTATTACTTAATGCTAATGCATCTTTAAAAACTTCTAAATTAGGTTTATTTCCATAAAAATCTTGTCTTGTTCTAGGATGAATAATTAATTCTTCTAATGGATATTTATTATAAATTTTTATTAACTCATAAAATTCATCTGGACTATCTTTCCCTATTCTAGTTTTTATAGAAATTTTCATATTATCCATTATAAATATTTCATCTAAAAATCTATCAAGCTCTTCTCTTAATGCTAAGAATCCTGATCCTCTATTTTTTGAAACAACTGTTCCAGCAGGACATCCTAAATTTATATTTACTTCATTATATCCTAATTGTTGTAGTCTTTTTGCAGTTGTAATAAAATCTTCTGAACTATTAGTAAGTACTTGAGGTACTATATTTAATCCTTTATTATTTTCAGGCAAAACATCTCTTAATTCTTTTGTTTTAAGACTTTTACTTTTGTTTGTAACAATAAAAGGTGTAAAGTAAGTATCAATATTATGAAAATACTTTTCGTAAGCATTTCTATATATGTATCCTGTTACCCCTTCCATTGGTGCTAAATAAAATTTCATTTAATAACTCCTTTTCAACTAATTATAATAACATTACTTCATACAGCAAACCTTTCTGAAGAATATACTATCATACCACAGTTCTTAGCACAAAGTTATATTCTCCTACCATAAGCTTTTATGCCATCATTTAATTTGTTATTATGCATTAACCTTTATTTTTTCCTT
>JAFADP010000116.1 GCA_023424785.1 Bacillota bacterium | reverse complement strand
AAGTATAAAATTATAAAGAGGCTATGCACTAAGTAATTGGTGCATAGCTTTTTTTTATAAAAAGAAATTATTTTCTTGGATTTTCAAATGAAGGTGGTGTTGGATTTGGAGCTGCATGAGAAGGGCCAGGAGTAGATAAATCAAAGTATAACTTAGAATCTTCAGTAACTCCAAAGTCTTTGTTAGATCCACTTTTTTGAACTTTATTTAATGCTTCTCTAAATAATGCATTATGTGCTTCTTCTCTATTTAATAAGAAGTCTATAGTTGCTCTTACTTCTTTGTCTTCGATTTGTCTATAAAGGTATTCATATACAACCTTAGCTCTTTGTTCAGATGCTATATTAGATAGTAAGTCTGCAACTAAATCTCCTGTAACAGTTACATAGTCAGCAGTCCATGGGGCACCAGATGAATTTATTAAAACAGGAGATAAACCACATTGAACGTGCGTTTGAACTTCTCCATTATCAACTTTTTTGTTATTTACATCATGACCATTTAATAAATTTATTGTTTGAGCAACCATCTCCATATGACTTAATTCTTCTGCTCCTATATCTAAGAATAAATCTTTTATTTCTGGGTCCTTTATTCTAAAACTTTGAGATATATATTGCATGGTAGCTTTAAGTTCACCATTTCCGCCACCTAATTGTTCTTGCATTAGTACAGCATATTGAGGGTTAGGTTTTTCTACTTTTACCTCATGTAGTAATTGTTTTTTATGTTTAAATATTACAAAGCCTCCTATTAAAAAGTTTATAATTACTATTTCCTATTTATTTAATTTTATTCATAATTTTTAGAAAATAATAAGAACCATCAAATAACTGATGGTTCTTATTATAATATTTTATCCGAAGTATACTATTTTTTCTTGTGGTTCTGTAGCTTCTTCAACTTTTTCTACAAATAAAACTGGAAGATCTTCTTGGTATTCTTTATTAAATTCATATTTAACTTTTGCTGTTACTGTAACCCAGCTATCATGTTTTAATTCTTTTGATTTTTCATATTTAGATACTACTGCAACAAAAGAAATATCATCTTCACAACATGTCATAGCCATTCTTCCAAGTACAAATGAACCAGCAGGGAATTCGTCCTTATTATAAACCATTCCCTTAAGTTTTATTGTTTTATTATTATAATTTTCATGATTTTCTAAGGAATCAATATACCATATTCCAAAGTCATCATCATTAATTTCTATAATATCTGCATTTAAATCATAAGGTAATTCTTCAGGTCCTAAATCAATTATGTTACCATCTTTTCCTTCAAAGTAAATAGGAGTTCTTCTATTTACAGCTTTAATAGTACGTCTATATGATTGTAATTTTTCTATATCATTATCACAACGATTAATTACTATCATACTTGAACCATTGATTTTATCAATTACCATTGATTTCATATTATTTAAGTAAAGTTCTAAAGAAGAAGCATCAATTAAAGTAATTAATTGAACTACTATCCATTCTTCAGGTGGGTTAAGATTGAAGAAGGTTTCCATTTGCCACATTCCATTACATTCAATCATAACTCTTTGAGGAGCATATTTATTATTACATTCTTTTAAGAATTCAGGAGTTAATTCTTCTTTATCTTCAACTATAACCATACTAGTATTTGTTTTTGAAAGGAAGTCTTTTTCATATTCTTCCATTCCTTCTTCTGTAACAATAAGAAGAGTTTTTTCTCCATTTGAAAAGTTTTCATCTTCTAGAGTTTCTTTTATAAAAGAAGTTTTTCCGCCTTCTAAGAAACCATTAATTAAATAAACTGGAATATCCATTATACTTTTTCTCTCCTTTTATACTAAGTGAAATAAATTTTCTAAATCATTTATTTTTAAGTTTGTTCCTATTACACATATTTTACCTGTATAATCTGGGTTTCCTTCACGTATTTCATATTCACCAGGTACTAAGTCAAAGTAATACCATCCTTCACCTTGAGATGGTAATATACCTTTTGAACGAAGTATTATTCCATATTCTTCAGATTTGCTTAAAGCTTCAAGTGCAGTAATTAATTCTTCCTTAGTATACTTATGAGGAGTTTCTACACCCCAGCTTGTAAATACATCTTCTGCATGATGGTGGTGATGCCAACAACCACATTCTTCGCCATGGTGGTGATCATGGTGATGTCCACAACCACATTCTTCGTCATGGTGATGATCATGATGATGTCCGCATCCACATTCTCCATCATGGTGATGATGTTTATGATGATGATGTCCACATCCACATGCTTTATTTTCATTTAATAATTCTTCTTCAAGAGAGTTCTTTTTCTCCATTGCGCTTAAGATTTGTTTTCCATATAATTCTTCCCATGGAGTAGTTATAATAGTAGCTTTATCATTATGTTCTTTTATTAATTTAACAACAGCTTCTAATTTATCTTGAGTAGTATTTTGTGTACGACTTAAGATAATTGTACTTGCATTTTCAATTTGATTATTAAAGAATTCACCAAAGTTTTTCATATACATTTTGCATTTTGTAGCATCTGCAACAGTTGTAAAACTATTAAGCTCTATAGAAGAAACTTCTTCTTGAACATCTTTAACAGCTTTTATAACATCTGATAATTTACCAACACCAGATGGTTCTATAAGTATACGATCTGGTGTAAATTTAGCTAATACTTCTTTTAATGAAGTTCCAAAATCTCCAACTAAAGAGCAACAAATACAACCAGAGTTCATTTCTGTTATTTCTACGCCAGCTTCTTTTAAAAAGCCGCCATCTATACCAATTTCACCAAATTCATTTTCTATTAATACTACTTTTTCACCTTTAAAGGCTTCATCAAGAAGTTTTTTTATTAATGTTGTTTTTCCAGCACCTAAAAATCCTGAAAAAATATCTATTTTTGTCATTCCTAATCCCTTTCTTTCTTATGAATTTTTTAATATTTTGTAGTATACCACTCTTAAGAAAAATTTTCAAATTATGAGATATGAAATTATTATTAAAAAGTGCTTTATAAAAATAAAATAATATTCTAAAATAAAACTAAGATGTAGTGATTAGGAGGATAAGAAAATGAAATTAAGAAACACAAAAGCTTTTAAGTGGATTATTAGCTTATTAATGATGTTTTCATTATTTGCATCATCTTTTTTAGGATGTAGTTTAGAATTCCTAGATGATTCATATAATAATAATGAGACAGTACAAAATGAGAGTAATGAAGTACAAGATTTAGAACAATCACAAATAGTAGAAGATGGAACCTATACCTCTAAAGATGAAGTTGCAGAATATATTAATACTTTCTCTCGTTTACCTGATAATTATATAACTAAGAATGAAGCAAAGGACTTAGGATGGGAAAGCAATAAAGGAAACTTATGGGATGTAGCACCAGGTAAGAGTATTGGTGGAGATAAGTTTGGTAATAGGGAAGGATTACTTCCAAAAGCTTCAGGAAGACAATGGTATGAGTGTGATATAGATTATAATGGAGGATACAGAGGAGAAAAGAGAATTTTATATTCTAATGATGGATTAATATACTATACTGAAGATCATTATTCATCTTTTGAACAATTATATTAAGGAGTTTTTTTATGAAAGAAATAATATTAGATTGCAAAGAAATGACTTCAAAAAGTGCAACTTATGA
The DNA here is from genome assembly GCA_023424785.1 of Bacillota bacterium. Classification (GTDB taxonomy): domain Bacteria; phylum Bacillota; class Clostridia; order Clostridiales; family Clostridiaceae; genus Clostridium. The sequence continues at coordinate 1,373 of JAFADP010000116.1, read as the reverse complement.
ATATATATCAAAAGAAATGAGTTTCCCTAAATTTTTTGGAAATAACTTAGATGCGTTATATGATGTTCTTAGTGTATGGAGTGAAAAGACAAGTATTACATTTATTAATTGCAATTACTTATATGAATATTTAGGCGAATATGGATTAAGAATTATTGATGTTTTTAAAGAAGTGGAAGAAGAAAACTCTAATATAGTATTAAAAATATTGTAAACTATAAAGTGTGAATTATTATTTTGAATGACTTTCAAGTAATAATTCACACTTTTTATTATATAAGATAGTATCAAAATCTAATATATATTAAACAAATAAAATTTAAATGACATAATATTTTGTATAATGTATAATAGTATTAAAATATCGGATTTGGAGGAATTATGAAAAAAAACATAACATTAGCATTTATTGCTCTGGCATTATTTATTACAAATTTATGTTCCTTTAAGAATAATACTATTTTAAGTGCAATTATAATAACCATTATAAGTTTATTGCAAATATTAAAAAATATTATGAATATTAATTTTAAATTGGTAACAGTAATCCAAATAACATTTATATTTATTTGTGCTTTCTATTTAAATAATAAAGAAATACTAATATTAATGCCTATTAGTTTTTTTGAGTTTATAAATGAATATATTAACTTATATAATAATATACTTTTATCTTATTTAATTTCTATATTTATTTTTAAAGAAAGCTTAGTATATATTTTAATTTACATATTAATAATTAATTTATATCTTTATGAAATGAAGAATAATGAAGAAACTATATGTAAACTTAAGTCTACATATAAAAAGGCCAGAGAAGAAAAGTTTTTAGCAGAAATAAAAATGAATAATTTTAATAAGTGCTTAGAACAAAATGAAGTTGTTGTTTCTTTAAGAGAAAGAAACTTTATGGCACAAAAGTTACATGATCATTTAGGACATAAAATAGCAAGTTCACTTATGCAGCTTGAGGTAACAAAGGAGACTTTAGGTAAGGATAATGAGGTAAGTAAAAAGTATTTAATAAGTGCAATAGAGAATTTAAGGACAGGCATGGAAGAAATAAGACAAGTATTAAGAAATATTAAGCCAGAAGAAAAAAGTATTAATATTGAAGATATAAAGGACATGCTTTTAAAATTTCAATATGAAAGTGGAATAAATGTAAGTTTTAAAGTAGAAGGTGATAAAAATAAATTAACTTTAAAAATACTAATGGTAATTGAAGAAAATTTAAAAGAGTGTTTAACTAATATATTAAAGTATTCAAAAGCTACTAAGGTAGATGTAAGTATATATATTTATAATAAAATAATGAGAGTAGAAATAAAAGATAATGGAATAGGATGTAGTAACTTTAATAAAGGTTTGGG
>JAFADP010000103.1 GCA_023424785.1 Bacillota bacterium | reverse complement strand
TATTGAACCCTTATATTCTTTTAAGGCTCTCTTTAACTCATCTTTTGCATCTTGATCTAAATGATTTGTAGGCTCATCCAGAATAAGTATATTAGATTCCCTATTTATTATTTTGCATAGTCTTACCTTTGCAGCTTCACCACCTGATAATACCATTATCTTTGATTCTAACTGCTTTGTTGTAAGTCCACACTTAGCTAGAGCTGCTCTTATTTGATATTGAGTAAATGAAGGGAATTCTTGCCACACTTCATCTATACAAGTATTTGTATTTCCACTTCTATCTTCTTGTTCAAAATACCCAATTTCTTGGTAATCTCCTCTATGAACTTCTCCGCTTAATGGTTTAATTATTCCTAGTAGACTCTTTAATAAAGTAGACTTTCCTAATCCATTTGCTCCTACTAAAGCTATCTTTTGTCCTCTTTCCATGTAAATATTAAGAGGTTTAGTTAAAGGCTTATCATATCCTATTACTAAATCTTTTGTTTCAAATATTACTTTTCCAGCTGTTCTTGCTGTCTTAAATACAAATTCAGGCTTTGGCTTTTCTTGCATTAACTCTATTCTTTCCATTTTATCTAGCTTCTTTTGTCTAGATTTAGCCATATTTGCTGTTGCAACATTTGCCTTATTTCTAGCAACAAAATCTTCTAGTCTTGCTATTTCTTTTTGTTGCTTTTCATAAGCTTGTTCTAATCTTTTCTTATTTTCATCATATAGTCTCTTAAATTCATAGTAATCACCTACATATCTTGTAAGCTTTCTATCTTCTACATGATATATTAAGTTAACTACTGAATTTAAGAATGGTATATCATGTGATATTAATATAAATGCATTTTCATAATTATTTAAATATCTCTTTAACCACTCTATATGTTCTTCATCTAAATAGTTTGTAGGCTCGTCAAGAAGTAATATATCTGGATTTTGTAGTAAAAGCTTACCTAAAAGTATTTTTGTTCTTTGACCACCTGATAAGTCATCTACATCTCTATCTAATCCTAAATCTAATAATCCAAGCCCCTTAGCAACTTCTTCTACCTTTGGATCTATAACATAAAATCCATTGTTATCTAAAAGATCTTGAATAACTGCTGTTCTTTCAAGCATTTTATCTAATTCTTCTGGAGTACAGTCACCCATCTTTTCATAAAGAGAATTCATCTCTGCTTCTAAATCAAACAAATATTTAAATGCATCTCTTAATGCATCTCTTATACTTTGGCCTTTTGTAAGAGCTGCATGTTGATCCATATATCCAACTCTTACATTATTTGACCAAATTACATCACCTTCATCAGGCATTAAATTACCTGTTACAATATTCATGAAAGTAGATTTACCTTCTCCATTAGCTCCAATAAGTCCAACATGTTCACCTTTTAAAAGCCTAAAAGACACTTCTTCAAATATGGCTCTATCACCAAAACCGTGATTTATATTTTTAACCTGTAGTACGCTCATTTATCCTCCTAAGATTAATAATCATATTGATTAACATTTTCATAAACTTTTATTTTTAAAACTTTATTATCTCTTATTTTCTTATAAGAACATAAAAATTCATTTAATTCAACATCGTCTAAATTAACTTTTCCTGCACTTTCGATAATTACATTTTCTTCTTCTAGCATTAAAACCAAATCATTCTTATCATTTTTTATTTTATAATTTATTACTGATTTATTAACTACTGAATTGCCATACTTATCTTGAAAGCTCATAGTTTTTCTTACTTCATCATAGTTTGGAGTTATTGCTGATATATTAATTCCTGCATTTTTTAATTGTTCTTCTAGGCTTCCTGCATCAAATCCATATCTCTCCATTAATTTCTTTTGCATGTTAAAAAATTTATCTTGAGATATATTATTATTATCCATATATTCATACATCTTTTTAGTGAAATCAGCCATGGTAATTTTACCTTCTGCCATTTCATAATATAGACTGTACATATAATTTTCTAACTTATCTACATCTTTATCATTTGCTTTATTTTTTATTTTATTAAAATCTATAATTCTATCATCCATATAACTCACTCTCCTTATCCTCATATTATATATTATTCCTAATTAAACTTCCAACTAATCTGCACTTTCTACACCAATTTCAGTCCATGCCTCATCATATAATTTCTTTATATCCTTTGGTAAATCATTATATAACTCACATCTATTCATTATTTCTTCTGGCATATATGCATTTGGATTATTTTTTATATGATCTTCTTGTGCTTCCATAGCTTCTTTATTAGGAGTTGTATATCCTATTTCATCAGCAATTCTTAATGCACTCTCTTTATCACTTACAAAGTTTATAAACTTTTCTGCTCCTTCTACATTTTTTGCGTTCTTAGGTATACATAAACTATCTATCCAAAAGTTTGCTCCCTCTTTAGGTACAACATACTTTAAGTTTGGATATTCATCTTGAAGGTTTAATCCTTCTCCAGACCAAATCATATTAACAACTGTTTCACCATTTGCTATACTTTCAGTTCCATAATCACTTCCATAAATAGTTCCTAACTTCTTTTGTGATAATAATAGATTCTTAGCTTCTTCTATTTCATCTTTGTTTTCACTATTTAAAGAATAACCAAGCTTTTTAAGACCTGCCCCTATTGTATCTCTATAAGTGTTAAACATAAATATATTATCTTTGTATTTTTCATTCCATAAAATATCCCAGCTATCTACTTCTTCATCTACCACATCTGTATTATATATTAGGCCAACTGTTCCAAACATATACGGTACTGAATACTTATTTCCTGGATCCATTGATAAATTTAAATATTCTTCGCTCATTTGATTTATATTTGGTATATTATCTTTATTTAATTCTAATAATAAATCTTCATTTATCATTCTTCCCATTAAATTATCTGAAACTAGTATTACATCGTAATTAACAGCTCCAGACTTAATTTTATTATACATTGTTTCCATATCATCAAATGTATCTACATTTACCTTAATATCATACTCTTTTTGGAATTCTTTTAATGTTTCCGCATCTATATTTTCTCCATAATTTAAAAAGTTAACAACTTCCTTTGAACTATTGCATCCTACAAAAAATGCAGATATTAATACTGTACTAATTGCTATACCTATTCCTTTAATAAATTTTCTCATTACTATCTCCTTATTAGTCTATTCTAAATTGTCTTGATTTTCTACAATTTCAGCTTCACTATTTATAAATTCAACTTCTTTTTTTGCAAACTCTTCAAAAGCTTTAACAAACTTAAATACGTGAGTTATATTATGACAGGTTGATAAGAATAATGTTTCATATTGTGATGGTGGTATATTTATTCCACTTTGAATCATATGAGTAAAGTATCTCTTAAATCTTCCCTCATCACAAGTTTTTACATCTTCAAATGTATTTACATCTCTATCTGTAAAGAACATTGTCATCATTCCACCATATCTATTTATGCTTATTGGAATATTATACTTTTCACTTACTTTATATAAGCCATCTTCTAACTTTTTACCAACACGTTCAATATGATTATAGTATTCTTTATGCTCTTTTAATTGTTTTAATGTTGCAAGACCAGCTGCCATAACTATTGGATTTCCTGACATTGTTCCAGCTTGATATACTCCACCTAATGGTGAAAGTTGCTCCATAATTTCTCTCTTTCCACCATAAGCCCCACAAGGTAGTCCTCCACCTATGATCTTTGCATATGTAACCATATCTGGTTCTACATCAAAAAGACTTTGTGCTCCATAAAAATCAACTCTAAAACCTGACATTACTTCATCAAAAATTAAAACTGAGTTGTAACCATTACATAATCTTCTTAATCTTTTCATAAATTTATCATCAGCTTTTATAGTTCCCATATTTCCTGCTACTGGTTCTATAATAACTGCTGCAATTTCTTTTCCATACTTTTTGAATATATCTACTAATTGCTTTTCATCATTATATCTACATATAATTGTATTTTTTATACTATCTTCTGGTACTCCTAGTGAACCTGGTATTCCATCTGTTAATACACCAGAACCTGCTTCTACTAAAAAACCATCAAAATGTCCATGATAACATCCTGCAAACTTAACTATTTTATCTCTTTTTGTGTATCCTCTTGCAAGCTTTACTGCACTCATAGTAGCTTCTGTACCTGAGTTAACCATTCTTACCATATCAATATTAGGCATATTTTCACATAAGAATCTACTCATTTCAAGTTCTAAAAATGTTGGAGCTCCAAATGCTAAAGCTTTTTCTGATGTATCTTTTATTGAATTAACTACATTCTCATTACAATGACCTAGTAATAATGGTCCCCATGCTAAAACAAAGTCTATATATTCTTTTCCTTCTTCATCAACTATAACTACACCTTTTCCAGACTTTATTATAGGTGGAGTTATTTCCATATCTTTATATGCTCTAACAGGGCTGTTAACACCTCCTGGCATAAACTTTTTACTTTCATTAAATATCATCTCATTTTGCTTCATTTATTTATCCTACCTTTTTAATATTTCTCCTGCATAATTAGCATAATACGTAATAATAATATCTGCTCCTGCTCTTTTTATAGAGGTTAACATTTCCATAACCACTCTTTCTTCATCTATTAATCCTTGACTTGCAGCAGCTTTTATCATAGCATATTCTCCACTTACACTATAAGCACATATAGGAACTACTGTATTATTTTTAACTTCTCTAATTATATCTAAATAAGATAATGCAGGTTTAACCATTATTATATCTGCACCTTCTTGTAAATCTTGTTCTACTTCTTTTAAAGCTTCTCTTCTATTAGCTGGATCCATTTGATAAGTTTTTCTATCTCCAAACTTTGGCGCAGAATTTGCAGCTTCTCTAAATGGACCATAAAATGCTGAACAATACTTAGCAGAATAGCTCATTATAGGAATGTTTATAAATCCTTCTCTATCTAATGCATCTCTAATAAAACCGACTCTTCCATCCATCATATCAGAAGGTGCTATCATATCTGCTCCTGCTTTTGCATGGGATACAGAAATTTTCCCTAAAAATTCTAGAGTCTTATCATTATCTACATAATCACCATTTAATATTCCACAATGACCATGGTCTGTATATTCACACATACAAACATCTGTTATAACATATATACTTTTATCTATTTCTTTAATTTTTCTTATGGCTTTTTGTACTATACCATCATCACTGTATGCTTCTGACCCACAGCAATCTTTATGTTCTGGTATTCCAAATAAAAGTACTCCTCTTACTCCTGCTGATTTTACTTCTGATATAATTTCATCTAGCCTATCTACTGAATAATGATAACAATTTGGAAGTGAACTTATTTCACTTTTTATGTTTTTTCCTTCTACAACGAAAATTGGATATATAAAATCACTTGGTGAAAGAGTTGTTTCTCTTACCAAATCCCTAATACTATCATTAAATCTTAATCTTCTACTTCTATTAATCATTAATATTACCCTCTTTAACAATATTTACGATTTCTTTTAAAAATCCATCTTCTGAATGCTCCTTACAAACAAAAGCTTCTATATTATGCTTTAATAAGGCTTTATTAGTTTGAGGTCCTATTGCTATATTTTTCTTTTTTATTATATTATCTATACCAACCATCTCTATCATATTTTCAACAGTTGTTGGACTTGTAAATAATGTTATATCAACCTCATCATAAGATTTCTCATTATTAACTTTTCCTAAAACAGTATCATAAATATGAACTCTATCTACATTGCATCCTAATTTCTCAAGTTCTTCATTAAGTAGTTTTCTACTTTTTGATGAACAAGGAATTAATATTTTTTCTCCTTCTTTTACATAAGGTTTAATTGCTTTTAAAAGTCCTTCTCCAACAAATTCTCTTGCCATAATAAATGATTGTATTCCTCTTTGTTCTAAAGCTTTTTTAGTTGCTTTTCCTATTACTGAAAATTTAGCTTTAATTCCTCTTATATCATACTTTTGTTTTATTAAATAATCAAAGAAAATATTAACCCCATTTACTGATGTAAGTAATATATGGTCATATTCCTCTAGCTTATCTAATATTTTATTTAAATTACTTGAGGTATCCTTTATTTTAATTGAGTTTATTTCTGTAACCTCCGCACCCATCTCTCTAAGCTTTTCTTTTAAATTAGATGATTGAT
>JAFADP010000040.1 GCA_023424785.1 Bacillota bacterium | reverse complement strand
TAGGAGGAGATAAGATAGAGGTAAATTCATTAGTACCTGAGAATGTAGAACCTCATGATGTAGATTTAAAACCAAAGGATTTTGAAAAACTTATTAATAGTAAGTTATTTATATATAATGGATTAGGTATGGAAGAATGGCTAGATCAAGTTAAAGAACAAATAGATGGAAAAGATGTGATTTCTGTTGATACAAGTAAAAATGGAAACTCTATAGAAACTGATGGTAAAATAGATCCACATCAGTGGTTAAGTTTAAAAGAGGCAACTAATCAATGCAATAACATAAAAGAAGCATTAATTGATATAGATCCAGATAATAAAGATTACTATGAAGAAAATTATAATAAGGTAAAAGCTGACTTTGATGCATTATACAATGAATATTTGCCAAAGTTTGAAGCATTAGATAATAAAAATTTTGTAACTAGTCATGAAGCATTTGGATATTTATGTAGAGATTTTGGATTAACTCAAAGAGCTTTAAATGATTTATTTGGAGAAGGAGAGATAACTCCGAAAAAGCTAGAAAGCTTAGTTGATTATTGTAAGAAAGAAGGAATAACAACTATATTCTCAGAGGAAGAAGATTCTCAAAAAGAAGCAGAAACATTAGCTAATGAGATAGGGGGAAAAGTAACTCCAATATATACATTAGAAACTAAGGTTGATGGAAAAACTTATCTAGAAGCTATGAAGAATAATTTAGATGTAATATATGAATCAATGAATAGTTAGTCTTAAGAATAGTGAGGATTTAGTTAATCCTCACTATTTTTTAGTATAATATTGGATTTTATTTTAAATATATGGTATAAGTTACAGTAGAGAGGTGAAAATATGGGGAAAGCAGAGAAATTTTATAAACATAATATTAATAAAGCAGAGAAAGAAATAGAGAGTTTAAATAAAAATATAAGCTTAATAGGATGGTTTAGGTTAATAATTATTATATTAGGATTATTTTTAGCTTATAAGTTTTATAATATAGATAATTTTATATATGTATTATTAACATTATTATTAACACTATTTGTATTTTCAATGGTAGCTATATTTCATGGTAATAAAATAAACAAAAGAGATAAATTAAAAACATTTATAGAAATAAACGAAAAAGGCATTAAGAGATTAAATGGAGAATATAGACAGTTCGAAGATAAAGGAAAAGATTTAATTGAAGAGAGTCATCCATTTTGTGAGGATTTAGATATATTTGGTCAAAATTCCTTATTTCAAATGATAAATACTACAAGAACAAAAGTAGGAAGACAATTGCTTGGTAATATTCTATCTTTAAAAACATTACCAAGTAAAAATGACATTTTAGAAAAACAAGAAGCAATTAGAGAACTTGGAATTGAAAAGATTGAGTGGAGACAAAAATTATATGTAAATGCTACTTTTAAAAATAAAAAAGAAGAAGATATAGATGCTTTAATAAAATGGTGTAATGACAAAAAAGAAATAAGCAAAATGCCATTAATTATTGCAGGAATATTTATGTGTATTACTTTTGTAGGTATATTCTTAGCTATATTAAAGGTTATTCCATTTTCATTATTAATATTAGACTTAATGATAAATTTTTGTGTTATAAAAGTTTTAACTAAGAGTATGGAAGATACTGTAAAATTATTTCATTCAGTAAAGTATAGTATAAAATCATATTCCAATATATTATCATTAATTGAAGATGAAGAATTTAAAGCTAATTATTTAAAAAAGCTACAATCTAAATTAAAAAATAATAATGTTGTATCATGTAAAGATGAAATGAAAAAATTATCATCACTAATGGATTGGATAGGAGATTCTACATCTAATGCATACTATTTTATTATAAATGTTATAGCATTTGCAGATGTATTTATAATTTATAATCTGAATAATTGGAAGAAAAAAAATGGCGCAAGTGTTGAAGAGTGGATTAATGTAATGGGAGAGTTCGATGCTCTTTCAAGTATAGCTAATATAAATTTTGATCATGAAGAGTGGTGCTTCAGTGAAATAAGTGATAATAAAGAAATTATAGGGAAGAATATTTCTCATCCACTAATTGGTGAAAGAGCCGTAGGAAATGATTATGAACTTAAGTCACCGAAAAAAATATCGTTAATTACAGGATCTAATATGTCTGGAAAAAGTACTTTCCTAAGAACTGTGGGGATAAACTTAGTACTTACTTATATAGGAGCACCTGTAAGTGCAAAAAGTTTTAAATGTGGTATAATGAATATATACACATGCATGAGAACAAAAGATAATTTGGAAGAAAGCATATCATCTTTTTATGCAGAAATTCTTAGAATTAAGCTAATTATAGAAGCTTGTAAAAAAGGAGAGAATGTATTTTTCTTATTAGATGAAATCTTTAAAGGAACTAATTCTAAAGATAGACACATAGGGGCAACTGTATTAGTTAAACAATTAGCTAGTAATGGTGCCATAGGATTATTATCAACTCATGATTTAGAGTTATGTGACTTAGAGGAAGAAAATAATGAAATAACAAATTTTAATTTTAGAGAATATTATGAAGATAATAAAATAATGTTTGATTATAAATTAAGAAAAGGAAAAAGCCAAACACAAAATGCTGTGTATTTAATGAAGTTAGCGGGAATAGATATTTTACAATAAAATTAAATTTTTATTAATATTAACAAAAGAGTAAAATTTATGATAAAATAGTATTGTATAACGTATACAATACTATTTTAAGTAAAGGAGAGGATTATGAATATAGCATTTTTTCTTACACCAAAAAATGAAGTGGTTTGTGAGAGTTTAGAATCAACAATGAGACAAGTTATTGAGAAAATGGAACATCATGGATATACAGCTATTCCTTTAATAGATAAACATGGTAAGTATGTAGGAACATTAACAGAAGGAGACTTACTATGGAAATTAAAAAATACTATGAACTTAGACTTTAAGAATACAGAAACAGTAAAGGTTAAGGATATTCCAAGAAGGGTAAAACATAAAAGTGTAAGTATAAGTGAGAATATAGAAAGTTTAATAAACTTAGCTATTAATCAAAATTTTGTTCCCGTAGTTGATGATGAAGGAATATTTATTGGAATAATTAAAAGAAGTGATATTATAAATTATTGCTATAGAGAATTAAAGAAATTAAAGGCATAAAAAATAGTGACTGATGTTTTATCAGTCACTATTTTTTTAAGATTTATATTTTTCTAATTCAGAATCTAAGTCAACTTCATCTAACTTAGCAAATTCACTATCAAAATCATCAACTTCTCTAATATCACTAAGCCCATTAGCCATAGCTTCTTCTTTAGCTATTTTTCTTTCTATATCATCTATTTGTATTGAATTAGAAGTAGTTTTAACATCAGATAATACTTCATTTACTTTTTTAGATGCTTTTGCAGTAGAGTATCTAGCAGCAGCTTCATCTCTATAAGCTCTAGTTTTTTGAATTTCATCTTGTAAAGCAATTAAATTTTTCTTTAAAGTTTCAGCTTGATTTAAGCATGTTTCATAATTTGTTTTTAATGTATTGTATCTTTTATCTGCATCAAGTTTCTTTTGTAGTGCTCTTTTAGCTAAGTCCTCATTTCCTTTAGATAAAGCAAGTTTAACCTTTTCATCAAAGTCATTAGATTCTTCCTTTGCTTCATTCATTTTCTTTTCTGCTAATTTAACATTACCTATAACCTGTGCTGAATCTAATTTTGCTTTACTTAGTTGTTCTTCCATATCTCTAATCTTTTGGTCTAATAATTCAATTGGATTTTCTAATTCATCTAAAGTTGAATTAACCTTACCTTTTATCATATTTGACATTCTTGAAAAAATACCCATTTTATACCTCCTAAGCATTAGAATTTATTTAAATTAGTATGTTATTCTATAATTGCTAACATAAGTTTATTATAAAGTAAAAGTATGGATAAGACAAACGCTATATAAGGCAATATAAGCTAAAAATAATTAAAAATAAAAAGCTATATTCAGTTAGCTATATATAGCTTTAAATACACCTTATTATATAGTAATATTAACCTTTATAAGAGATATGTTATAACTTATAGCTTGGAGAAAATAATAAGTATTGTGAAAATAAAAATATTTATGTAAAATTAAAGTAATTAAATAATTTTTTAGGACGGTGAGTTTTTTTATGTCAAATGAAGTTGATAACATAACAATGGAAGATGTACTTAAGCAAGCAGATGTAAAAAGAATAAGTAAAGGAGATATATTAAAGGGAAGAGTTATTGAGGTTACTGATAAGGAAGTAATGGTTAATATAAATTATGCTTTTGATGGTGTTATATCAAGAGAAGAATTAACTTATGAAGATATAAATCCAATGGAAATAATTAATGTAGATGATGAATTAGAAGTATATGTTTTATCACCAAATGATGGTGAAGGATATGTTCTTCTTTCAAGAGTTAAAGCATTAGCAATTACAGAAAAAGAAGATATAGAGGAAGCTTATAAAAGTGGAAATCCAATTAAAGTTATAATTAAAGAAGAAGTAAAAGGTGGATTAGTAGCTAGTTATGGTGGCGTAAGAGTGTTTATACCAGCATCTCAAGCTAGTAGGGAAAGAGTAGAGTTAAAAACTTTAATAGGAAAGAACCTAGAAGTAAAAATAATAGAACTAAGTTTTAAAGATAGAAAAGTTGTTGCCTCAAGAAGAGCTCTTGAAGAAAGTGAGTATAATGAAAAGAAGAAACTTCTTTGGAAGTCAGTAAAAGCTGGAGAAAAGAGAAGTGGTGTTGTTACAAGATTAGCTAAGTTTGGAGCATTTGTAGATATTGGCGGAATAGAAGGATTAATACATATTAATGATATTTCCTGGGAAAGAGTGCATAAGGTTGAAGATGTTCTTAAGGTAGGAGATAAGGTAGAAGTATTCATAGGAGAAGTAGATGAGAAGAAAGAAAGAATGTCATTAATATTAAAAAATATTGATGAAGAACCATGGAAGGTTCATGCTGATTCTATAAAAGAAGGAAAAATATTTGAAGGAAAAGTAGTTAGAACAACTAATTTTGGAGCATTTGTAGAGATATTACCTGGAGTAGAAGGATTAGTTCATATTACTGAAATAACAGATGAAAATATAGCAAAGCCTTCAGATGTATTAAGTGTTGGTCAAAAAGTTAAGGTTAAGATTTTAAATGTAGATAAAGATGAAAAGAAACTAAGCCTAAGTATAAAAGACGCAGTAGAAACTAATAAAGAATATATGCAATATAATGATAGTGATGAAGGCGTTAGTTTAGGAGATTTATTTAAAGATTTTAAATTCTAATAACATAATAAAAAAGAGGATGATTCAATATTTTGAAACATCCTCTTTAAATTATAGCTTTTCTATTTTTAACATATTTGTACCACCAGTTTGAGTTGTAGGCATTCCAGCAGCAACTATTATATTATCTCCTGTGTTTACAGAATCTAAATTAATAGCAAATTTCTTTGCTTCATTTAATATTTCATCTGTAGTATTAAACATTTCACAAATTTCAGGAATAACTCCAAAGTTCAAGTTTAATTGTCTTCTTACATAATCATATGGAGTAATTGCAAGTATTGGCGCTTTAGGCCTATATTTAGATAAAAGTCTAGCAGTTGCACCACTTTTTGTTGCAGCAACTATAGCTTTAGCATCAAGCATTACAGAAGTTTTACATGCTGAATAGCTAATTGCATCAGCATAAGAACTTTCTATTCCAGTAAGATTTTGTTTTAATAGATGATCATATTCTAAGTTATCTTCAGTTTCCTTAGCAATTAAGGACATGGTTTGTGCAGCCTCTATAGGGAAACTACCAGATGCACTTTCTCCAGAAAGCATTATAGCATCTGTTCCATCAAATATTGCGTTACATATATCAGAAGCTTCTGCTCTTGTAGGAAGGGAATTTCTAATCATAGAGTCAAGCATTTGAGTTGCAGTAATTACTATTTTTCCTGCCTTATTACACTTCTTTATAATACTTTTTTGTATAATAGGAACCTTTTGTATAGGAATCTCAACTCCCATATCTCCTCTAGCAACCATTACAGCATCAGTTACTTCTAATATTGAGTCTATATTATCAACGCCTTCTTGGCTTTCTATTTTAGCAATAATTTTAATGTTTTCGCCACCATTTTCTTTAAGTACATTTCTAACATCTAAAATATCACTTGCTTTTCTTATAAATGATGCAGCTATAAAATCAACTTTCATTTTACATCCGAATTTTATATCTTCTATATCCTTTTCTGTAATAGAAGGAAGTTTTATAGAAACATTAGGAACGTTTACACCTTTATGGTCTTTTATTATACCACCAACACTAACAGAACATTTTATTGATTTTCCAATAATGTTTATTATTCTAAATTTTAATAAACCATCATCAACTAGTATATAACCACCAATAGATACATCTTGATAAAGAGTATCATAAGATATAGAACATCTACTATTATCACCTAAAATCTCTTCGCCACACATAAAAGTAAATTCTTGACCTTTAATAAGTTCAACTCCACCATTTATAAATTTATGAGTTCTGATTTTAGGACCCTTTATATCAAGAATAATTGCAGTTGGAGAATTTAAATCTTCTCTTATTTTCTTTATCATATCAATTTTTTCTTTGTGGGTTTCATGAGTTCCATGGGAGAAGTTCAGTCTTGCAGCACTCATACCAATTTGAATAAACTTTCTTATAGTATCTTCATTATCACTTGCAGGACCAATAGTAAAAATCATTTTTGTTTTTTGCTTCATAAAATTTCCCTCCTTATGATATACTAAATATGTTCTTAATAGTATTCTAACATATTGATTAGTGAAAGGAAGCATGTAAATGGAAAATTTTAAAAATTTAAAGTCATACAGAGTTTTTGAACATTTTAAAAATATTTCTGAGATACCAAGAGGATCTGGAAATGAAAAAGGAATTAGTGATTATTTAGTTAGTTTTGCTAAAAATTTAGGGTTAGAAGTAATTCAAGATAAAGCCTTAAATGTTATTATAAAAAAACCTGCATCTAAGGGATATGAAAGTGCACCAACAGTGATAATTCAAGGTCATTTAGATATGGTTTGTGAAAAAAATAAAGATACTATTCATGATTTTTTAAAAGATCCAATAGAGCTTGTAGTTAAGGGAGATAAAATATATGCAAATGGTACTACACTAGGGGCAGATGATGGAATTGCAGTTGCATATGCAATGGCTCTTTTAGAAGATAATACAATAGAACATCCAGCTCTTGAAATACTTATGACAACAGATGAAGAAACAGGAATGACAGGAGCTATGGCATTATCTAAAGAAGATATAAGTGGTAAAATACTTATAAATATTGATACAGAAGAAGAAGGATATTTGTTAGTAAGCTGTGCTGGAGGCATAAGAACTAAATCTTCAGTTAAGCTAGAAAAAGAAGAGATTAAGAACGAAAAATTATATACAATAAGTATAAGAGGACTTAAAGGTGGACACTCTGGAACTGAAATAAACAAGTGGAGAGGAAACTCAAATAAGCTACTAGGAAGAGTATTAATGGATATATATAATTCAATGGAAGTTTCATTAATATCTGTAGATGGTGGTTCAAAAAATAATGCTATACCAAGAGAAGCTGATGGAATTATAGCAATAAAGAAAGAAGATAAAGAAACTTTAGTTAATTTAATTGAAAAATGGAATAGTATATTCAAAAAAGAATTAGAAACTCAAGATAAGGACGTAAAAGTAACTTTAAATGAGGTTAATGATAGTATAAATAGTAAATTTACTAAGGCTACAACAGAAAGAGTTATTAAGCTTTTATATTTATATCCAAATGGAGTAAATACAATGAGCGTAAATATTGAGGATTTAACAGAAAGTTCTACAAATCTTGGTATTGTAAAGACAAATGAAGATAGTGTTGAATTTGATAGTGCTGTAAGAAGTTCTGTACCAACTTTAGTAGATGAAATTGTAACAAGAATTAAAGAGGTTACAGAATTACTAGGTGGAGAATTTGAAAGCAGTGCAGGATATCCAGCTTGGCAATATAAGAAAGAATCAAAAATAAGAGATATATGCGAAAGAGTATATAAAGAAATGACAGGTAAGGAAGCAGTAGTTTATGCTATTCATGCTGGGGTAGAATGTGGATTATTTGAAGAAAAGCTAGGAGAACTAGATATGATAAGTTTTGGTCCAGATATAAGAGATGCACATACACCACAAGAAAACTTATCAATTCAATCAACAGAAAATGTTTGGAATTATTTATTAGAAGTATTAAAAAATATTAAGTAATATTTTGGGGGAAAGGGTATGAGAAAATTAAATACAAATTATAGTGAATTATTAATTAATATTTTATTATATCTAACTATTTTAGTAATGCCTTTAATTGTAGTTAATTTCTCTAATGAGCCTAGATATGTAATTGGGAAAGTAGTGTTTATTTATGTTGCTAACTTAATTGGAGCAATATTGTTAATTGTAAACGGAAAATTTAAGTTTAAAAAAGAACATATAATAGCAATATTTTTCCTAATAACTATACTAATAGCAGCTGTATTTTCGCCTTATGGAAATACAGCCCTTATAGGCTCAACAGAGAGAAGAGAAGGCTTTACAATGTTCTTTTCATATGCATTTCTATTTTTTTTATCAAGCAATTATTTAAAAGTAACAGAAAAAACATTAGATTTAATTCTTATAGTAGGTAGTATCTCTGGAATATATGGAATATTACAGTTTTTTGGAATAGATCCTATACAAAAATGGGCCCTTGGAGGTATAGCAGTATCAAATTCCATAGGAACTATAGGAAATAGAAACTTTTTTTCGTCATATATATGTTTATTTTTATTCTTATCTATGGCATTATATATATTAAAAGGAAAAATGAAGTATTTTATTTACTCCTTAGTATTATTTGCAGCATTAATATGCTCTATGACTAGAGGAGGATGGGTAGCCTTTATAGCAGTTGCTATAATTGGTTTATTTTTTATCATTAAAAGAAAAAAATCCCTAATAAGGGCAATAATAGTTGGTGTATGTTTTGCCATTATAGTATTTACCTTGAATTATACAAGTAATGGAGAGGTGACAGGAAGAGTAGATAACTTAAAAGAACAAATAACAACACAAGATGAAGAAGTAAAATCAACATCATCAGCAAGTTCAAGAATGGATATATTAAAAATGACAATAAAAGCATTTAAAGATAGTCCATGCATAGGGACAGGACCAGATACTTTAGGTTTTAGGCTACACAGAGATTATTTTGAGGATATTCAAAATCATATACAAACTTATGGGCAGGATGTAGATAAAGCTCATAATGAGTACTTAGAACATGCAACAAGCTCAGGAATATCAACACTAATATTTTATTTAATCCTATTATTTATGATAGTGGTACAGCTAATACAAAGAAGAAAAGAA
>JAFADP010000009.1 GCA_023424785.1 Bacillota bacterium | reverse complement strand
CTACTATTTACTATAGTTTCATAAGGTTGTATTACATGAGGATGAGAACCTAATATTATGTTAACACCTAATTCACTAAGTGTATTTGCTATATCTTTCTGAATTGTATTTTCATTACTTTCATATTCTTCTCCCCAATGTATTGATAGAATAATAAAATCAGCACCTTCTGACTTTACATCACTTATATCTATCTTTACATTTTCATAAAAATCATCTAATTTCTCATAATTGAAAGTATTGATAAGATCTATAAGATTATTAGGAATTTTTATTGTATTGATAGTTGGCTCCCCATTTATACTATCACTCTCATATACATATGATAGAAATGCTATTCTTTTTCCATGAACCTCTTTTATTATGTACCTTTTATCATCTTTAAGCTCTCTTATTCCTAAAACATCAATTCCTTTTTCTTTTGTTATCTCTAATGTATTAAATAATCCCTCTTCTCCTCCATCTAATATATGATTACTGGCATAATTTATAATATCCAAACCAGTGTTTTTAAGTGCATCAATTACCTCATAAGGACTTTTAAAACAAGGATATCCTGAATAATCCTCACCTTTAGTCAATGTACCTTCAAGTACACCTATTGATAAATCTGATTTTGATATTGCCTCTTTAATATATTGAAAACTTGGTGTAAAGTCATATCCTTCTAATGTCTTTGCACCTTCTATTTGCTTATCATGAAATAATATATTTCCAACAGATGTTATAGAAATTTCCTTTTCTTTTTTACTAATATTTATTGTACTAGTGTCCTCATCATTAATTATACTTTTTAATAAAATATCATTATCATCATTATTATCTTTTAACTTTAGCACTCCTATAGATGAAATAATTATTACTAAGATCCCAATAAAAATAACTATACCCTTAATATTCTTAATATCTCTACTCATAAATTCTCCCCTACTTATAATTACCCTTTAATATAACTCTTTAATACATTTAAATATCTTTCTTTTTCACTTTCTTCCATAAAAGCACCTTCTATTGAGTACATATTCATCTTTATTAAGTCATTATAAGTAAACCCTAATTCATTAATTAAAATCTCATACTCTTTATCAATATCAGTTTTTAATATTGCCATATCATCTGTATTTACAGTAACTTTTATTCCATAGTCATATAATTTTTTTATAGGATGATTGTTAATACCTTTTACCACATTACATTGAATATTACTAGTAACACACATCTCTAGTATAATTCCCTTATCTCTTATTTCTCTCATTACTTCTTCTGATTCAATAGCACTTTTTCCATGACCTATACGTTTTGCACCAAAAGAAATAGCCGTTTTAATATTTTCTGGTCCCATACTTTCTCCTGCATGTATAGTAAAAGGAACTCCCAGCTCATTAGCTTTTTCAAATAAACCTCTAAAGCTTTCCATAGGTTTCATGCCTTCAGCTCCTGCTAAGTCTAATGCAACTACCCCTCTGCCTAAGAATTTTTTTGCGACATTTAAAGTTTCCATATTAAAGTCTGTTACATCTTCAGATTCCCCTAATACCATAGCACATAATATAACACCAACTTTTATATTAGTATTATTATTCATTGCTTTATTTACACCTTTAATTACTGCTTCTACTACTTCTTCTTGACTAAGTCCCTTATTTATATGTAATTGTGGTGCAAATCTTATTTCTAAATATACTACACCTCGTTTACTTTCTTCTTCTACAATATAATATGCTGTTTCTTCTAATGCAGCCTTATCTTGAAGTACCTTACCAGGTATACTAAAGCATCTTAAAAAATCATATAAGCTTCTACAGTTTCCGTCTACCTCCACATACTTTCTAAATTCTTCAAAATTATCTGAAGGTAAATCTATATTTCTTTCTTTCGCTAACTTCCATATAAGATGTGGTGGCATAGAGCCATCTAAATGAAAATGTAAATCACATTTAGGAAAATTAAAATTCACTCCAATTACTCCTTTCATAAATTAATTATAACAATTATTATCTACATTATATCACAAATTCATAACCAAAATTTAACTTTGATTTATTGTAAAATATTAAGGGTACTAAAATTACTTTTAATACCCTTAAATAACTTATACTATATTATAAAAATTTACTCATCTAAATATGAATCTATAAATTCAGGAAACCACATTGAAATTTCTCTTTTTGCATGCTCTACAGAATCAGATGCATGTACTGTATTCTCAGTTTTATCTTTTGCATATTTATTCCTTATTGTACCTTCTTTTGCTTGACTTGGATCAGTTGCTCCATTTATTTCTCTAACTAAATTAACAGCATTTTTTCCCTCTAATATTATAGCTACTAAAGGACTTCTTGATAAGTAGTCTACTAATTCCCCATAAAATGGCTTATCCTTCAAGTCTATATAATGTTGTCTAGTAAACTCTTTACTTACCTTTACCATTTTAAGTGCTTTTATCTTAAGTCCTGCTTTTTCATAATAACTTATTATTTCACCAATATGATTGCTCTCTACTCCATCAGGTTTTACTAATGCTAATGTTTTCTCCATAGACAATCACCTCTCTTACAATATTTGTATTTTGATTATAGCAAATTTTCTGAATATTGTAAACATTTTTTCTTGTATGATATACTATTTATATATTCTTATATACAGGAGATGATAATATGAATAGATATCATATTACAGTTAAAGGAATAGTTCAAGGTGTGGGCTTTAGATTTTTTTCTCAAAGCACAGCAGCTATGTATAACTTAACAGGATATGTGAAAAATATGGATGATGGAACTGTAGAAATAGAAGTTCAAGGAGATGAAAATAAAATATTAAAATTTTTATCAAATATAAAAAAAGGAACTCTTTTTATAAGAGTTGATGATATTTTAATAGATAAAATAGATTTAGTACATGATGAAAACTCATTTAAAATAAAATATTAAAGGGCTTTACTAAGCCCTAATTAATTCTAAAATATCTAATGGATGTTTTATCATATATGTAGGTTGTACTTCTAAAAGTTCTTCTATATTTATTGCTGTATAATATACTCCACAAGTATAACATCCTGCTCTTTTTCCACATAATAAATCATAACTACTATCTCCAACCATAATAGTTTCATTAGGATTTACATTTAATATCTCACATGCCTTTAATGCAGGCTCTCCATCTGGTTTATGCTTTTCAGTAAGTTCTGGAGTAATAATAACATCCATAAATTTAATTATATTACCAATTTCCATTCCTCTAACAGCAGTATCTTTTTTCTTAGAAGTTACTATCCCTAATTTTATGCCTTTATTTTTTAACTTTGTTAATAGTTCAACTACTCCATCAAAAGGAGCACACATATTATCATGATGCTTAAGATTATATTCTCTATATACTTTTATCATTTTATTTACTAATTCTTTATCTTCAGTATAATTTGAAAAACTATATTCTAAAGGTTTCCCATATAAACTAGTTATTTCTGATTTTGAAACTTCTCTATTTACAAATTCATTAAATGTATGACGAAATGAATTATATATTAATTCATTTGTGTCTAAGAGTGTTCCATCTAAATCAAATAATATTGCTTTTATCATTAAATCACCTCATGTCAATTATAATATAGTTCTTCTACAAAAACAAAAAAAGTTGGTACAAGAATTTCTCTTGTACCAACTATATAAACTATGCTGCTTTCTTCAATTTAAAATCATTAAAGAATAATTCAGTTTCCTGAATTACAATTTTCCTTAATCCAATTAAACCAACTAGGTTAGGGAATGCCATTAATCCATTAACTATATCTGCAATTACAAAAATTAAATCTAAAGAAAGGAATGGTCCTATAGCAACTAGTATTATAAATATTATTTTATATGGTAATATTGCTTTTACACCTGATAAATATTGCATGCACTTTTCACCATAATAATTCCATCCTAGTATTGTTGTAAATGCAAAGAATATAAGTCCTATATTAACAATATACTTACCTATAAAGCTAATAGCAGCAGGTAATCCTGTTGTAAATGCACTTGTTGTTAACGCAGCACCTTCTGCTGAACTTGTATATGAACCTGTAATAATTATTGCAAGACCTGTCATTGTACAAATAACTATAGTATCAAAAAATGTACCAGTCATAGATATAAGACCTTGTCTTACTGCTGAATTTGTTTTTGCTGCAGCAGCTGCAATTGGTGCACTTCCAAGACCTGCTTCGTTAGAGAATACTCCTCTTCCTACACCCTTTTGTATAGCCATTTGAACTGTTATACCTGCTACTCCTCCAAGAGTTGCCTCTGGACTGAATGCACTTCTTACTACTAATGATAAAGCTGCAGGAATTGCTGGTATGTTAAATCCTAGAACAATTAATGCTCCTAATATGTACAAAATAGCCATAAATGGCACTATTGTTTCTGAAACTTTTGATATTCTTTTAATTCCACCTAAAGTAACTAATGCTACTGCTACTGTAACTAAAATTGCAGTAATCCATAAAGGTACATTAAATGAACTCTTTAGCCCTTCGGCTATTGAATTAACTTGTGCAAATGTTCCAATACCTAAAAATGCAACACCAACACCTAAAAGTGCAAATAGCTTAGCAAGCCATTTATATCCTAACCCTTTTTCTATGTAATACATTGGCCCTCCAGCCATTTCTCCATTTTCATCTTTAACTCTATACTTTATTGCAAGAACTCCTTCTGCATACTTTGTTGCCATACCAAAGAATGCTGCAAGCCACATCCATAATAAAGCTCCTGGTCCACCAGTTTTAATAGCTGTTGCTACACCAACAATATTTCCAGTACCAATTGTTGCTGATAATGCTGTACATAGTGCACCAAAGCTTGATACATCTCCGTTTGCATTTTTATCATTAGCTTCTTCATCTTTACAAAATACATATTTTAAAGCTAATGGTAATTTAAATACTTGTAATAACTTTAATCTAATTGTTAAATAAATACCTGTTCCAACCAATAACATTAAAAGAGGTGGCCCCCAAATAAAATTATTGATGCTTTCTAGAATCTCTTTCATAATAAAAAAATCCCCCTTATTTTTTATTAGAGAGAATACATAACGCAAAAAAAGCCCTATATCCCTCTGTCCTTTTACCTGAAAGTTTCGACTAATTTGTCTTGCTCCTTCGGTGCTCAATTTAATGAGTCTCTCCAAAGTCTCGTCCAATAACGGTCCCTGTACCTGAAAGATTTTCCCTCTTCGGTGAATGAATTAATCATTTCTCTCCCGCTATCTTCATCCGAAAAATATTAAATTACAATAATTATTATATATACATCACTACATAAAATCAACCTTTTTTCAAAATATTTGTATCTTAAACATAAATTTGTGTTATTATTCCAATATATTCATCAATCATACTAAATATATTTTAATATTTATATATAAATTATAAAATTAAAGGCATGAATAAAATTCATACCTTTAATTAATAATTTTATCTATATAATCTATTTAAAGCACTAAATACAGCTTTTACTGATGCTAAAGTAATATTACTATTTACCCCTACACCAAAAGTCTCTTTATTATTATCATTTCTCTTCATATATACATAAGCTGCTGCCTTTGCCTCAGATCCTTTTCCTAGAGAATGCTCTGTATAATCTATTATTGTTGTATCAACTAAACCAGCATCATAAAGTGCTCTCTTTAATGAATCTATTGGTCCATTTCCTACTCCAACTAGTTCCATATCCTTTTTATTGTATTCAATATTTACTGTTATCTTTGTATCAGCATCTGGATTCGAATTATCTGCCATATCACTTACTTTACACTTTTTAAACTTAAATGGTCCTTGTACTTCAAGATACTCCTCATTAAATTTATCCATAATTAATTGTGGTGCTACTTCACCCTTAACTTCAGATATTTTTTGTATTACATCTGCAAATTCTTTATGCATAGCCTTTGGCATCTTATATCCAAAGTATTTATCCATTACAAATGCTACTCCGCCTTTTCCTGATTGACTATTAATTCTTACTAATGCTTCATATTCTCTTCCCAAGTCACTTGGATCTATTGGTAAATAAGGAACTTCCCAATATTGACCTTCTCTTTCTTTATACTTAGTCATACCTTTATTTATTGCATCTTGATGTGAGCCTGAAAATGCAGTAAATACTAGCTCTCCTGCATATGGATGTCTTATATGAACTGGTATCTTACAACATCTTTCATATACATCAATTATCTTCTCAATGTTTTCAAGATTTAATTCAGGATTTACACCTTGAGAAAACATATTATATGCAACATTTAATATATCAACATTACCTGTTCTTTCTCCATTTCCAAATAAAGTTCCTTCAACTCTATCAGCTCCTGCAAGTAATGCAAGTTCTGCTGATGCAACAGCAGTACCTCTATCATTATGTGGATGAACACTTACAATAACCCTCTCTCTTTCTTTAAAGTGTGTACACATCCATTCTATTTGATCTGCAAAAACATTTGGAGTATCCATTTCTACTGTAGATGGAAGATTTATAATAACCTTATTATCTTTAGATGCCCCCCATGTATCACATACTGCATCACACACTTCAAGTGCATAATCAACCTCTGTACCAGTAAAGCTTTCTGGAGAATATTCTAGTATTATTTCTCCTGGAAAATCCTTAACATATTCTTTTACTAATTTAGTTCCATCTATTGCAATTTGTTTTATTTCTTCCTTACTCATATTAAAAACAACATCTCTTTGAAGAATTGATGTAGAATTATATATGTGTACAACTGCTTTTTTAACATCTTTTAATGCTTCAAAAGTTCTTTTTATTAAGTGTGGTCTTGCTTGAGTTAACACTTGAACTATAACATCATCTGGTATTAATTGTTTTTCAACTAATGTTCTTAAAAAATCATATTCTATTTGTGATGCTGATGGGAAACCTATTTCGATTTCTTTAAACCCTAGTTCTACTAAAAGATTAAACATTTCAATTTTTTCTTCCACAGTCATTGGATTAACTAGTGCTTGATTACCATCCCTTAAATCTACTGAACACCAAATTGGAGCCTTAGTTATACTTTTATTAGGCCATGTTCTCTCCTTGAAATTTATTGTTTGAAATCTTTTATATTTTTTATAATTTAACATTAAACTTTCCCCCTTGTAAATGCTGCATTTTTATAGTAATTAACTTGCTATATATAATATTTTCAGTTTATATATAACCCCATAAAGCTTTACTATAACTATTACCTTCCTGTCGACTTTTATAATCCCATTATTTTATCACCTCTAGAAAAATATATATGTATCTTTATAAAACGAAACTTATTCAGTAGGAGTTTTTATCTCCTACTGAATTTAGATGAGTTAATCTAGGGTCGTGTCAGTTGTTAGCTCCCTGTTATATAGAACAAGGGAGTGTTACAACGGCTAGACATCAGATAAATAAAAAAACACGTAAATACTCTTAATTGGAGCATTTACGCGGTACCATCCAAAATTATACTTAATTAATATAACGACATAAACATTATGCCGGAAAGACTTTTAATCTTTCAGCTCATGAGCAAGTTCGAAAGTGAACATTTGCGGGCTCTCACCATATCCCAACTCTCTTAAAAACTTCTTTCTATCTACTACTCTCAATCATAGCTTGTAAATATAGATTTATATCCAATAATACTATAACTTATATTTATTGTCAATATATGTTTAATTAATTAATCGTTATATTTAAATTTTATACTTATTTCCTTTATTTCACCTTTTGAATTCTTCCTAATATTAAATTGCTTAATATCTCTACATCCATTTTCTAATTGATAATTTAACTCTGTTAAAGTCGCTTTTAATTTCTTAGTTATACCCCCATCTTCTATTACTATAAATCTTGATTTCTTACATACAGTCTCATCATTTTTATCGTCTATAACAACGAAGTAATCTGGAGCTTCTTCAATTGCTACATATTCCTTGTTTAAAGTTAGTGTTGAACATAA
>JAFADP010000177.1 GCA_023424785.1 Bacillota bacterium | reverse complement strand
ACGCCGCCAGCGTTCGTCCTGAGCCAGGATCAAACTCTCATAAAAAAGTTTAATCTTTATTACTCAAAAACTTACTATAAAAGAATTGCTGGTTTTTAACTTATATATTCTGTTCAATTTTCAAAGACCATTTTATCTTATCGCCCTCAAGCGACTTTTTTAGTTTATCATGTCTAAGTTCATCTGTCAACAACTTTTTTTCTGTTGTTTTTTATCGGATTCACTCGACAACGAAACTTAGTTTATCATCACTTGGAACTCTTGTCAACACTTTTAAATAATTTTTTTAACTATTTAAATTTTGTTGCTTTTGCTCCCTGCGACTTGTCTAATACTATCATACTTTTATAATAAAAATGTACATATTCTCACCTTTTTCTGATTTTATTTTTATAATTCTATTAATATCTCTATTTTTCTCTATTTTTCTAATATTGATACACTAGGTAGTGTTTTATAGATATATATTAATTAATTAAACATTTTTGTAAAATCCATCTATATAACTCTCTTAATTAGCATAATCTAAATATGAATTTTTAATGTTTACATATGATATAATTATTATGAGGTGATATTTTATGAATAATATTTTAACTAATAGCTGGAATGATATACTTAAAGATGAATTTGATAAAGATTACTATAAAAATTTAAGATCACAACTTATAAATGAATATAATGAACATACAATATATCCTGATAAACATGATATTTTTAATGCTCTTAACTATACTGATTTTAAAGATGTAAAAGTAGTTATATTAGGGCAAGATCCTTATCATGCTCCAAATCAAGCTCATGGATTAAGTTTTTCTGTTAAACCTGGAGTCAAAACACCACCATCATTAAAAAACATATTTAAGGAATTACATGATGACCTAGGTTGTTATATACCTAATAATGGTTACCTAAAAAAATGGTCTGACCAAGGAGTTCTTTTACTTAATACTGTTTTAACAGTAAGAGCTGGAAATGCAAACTCACATAAAGGGTTAGGTTGGGAGTTATTTACTAACAAAATCATCTCCTCTTTAAATGATTCAAAACATCCTATTGTATTTATGTTATGGGGAAACAATGCTATTAGTAAGAAAAAACTAATAACTAATCCTGACCACTACATAATTGAATCTGTTCATCCAAGTCCACTTTCTGCACATAGAGGTTTTTTTGGAAGTAAGCCTTTTTCTAAAGCTAATAACTTTCTAATATCTAAAGGTGAAAAACCTATTGATTGGCAGATAGATAACATATAAAAAAGTCCCTCTTCAATAAAACTTGAAGGGGATTATTTTCTACACAATTTTTCTGCTTGCTTCTCCTTATATTTTAAAGATAGTGAATAAAGGAAGGATCCTACAACCCCTAAAACTCCACCTACAGCAAAACCTAATGCTACATTGTTTAATACTGCACCAATGCAAATACCTATTCCTGAACCAATTGCAATACCCTTAGCTAAATATTCACATTCTTTATCACTTAAACAAAGCTTATCAATCATTATTTTCACCTCTCACCAAATCTTAAAATAAAATTACTCTTTTCTACTATAATTTAATTTTAAATTCTAATTCTTAAGTAATCCTTAAGCAAATCTTAAATAATGATTATATTTTTAATAATTATTTATAAAAAAAAGCATCAACATAATTGTTGATGCTTTCCTGGTGGCTCGACCAGGAATCGAACCAGGGACACGAGGATTTTCAGTCCTCTGCTCTACCGACTGAGCTATCGAGCCATACTACCTAGCAACGTCTTACCCTCCCACACGGTCTCCCATGCAGTACTATCAGCGCTGTAGAGCTTAACTTTCCTGTTCGGAATGGGAAGGAGTGTTTCCTCTACGCCATAATCACTAGATACAAGTAGTATTATATAAACTAACTTGAATTATGTCAAATGTTTTTTTTAAATTTTTAAACATTTTTTACGAAAATTTTATACTTTTATATAGTTTTATATTTATAAGAGATATTTTTTATCTCATCATATATTAATATTATAAAATAAAACAGCTCTTTATCCTATAATAGGACAAAGAACTGCTTTATTTTTATTTTTTCCCGTTTCTTATTGATATGATTATAGTAGTTATTAATCCACCATATAATACTGTAGAACCTATTGCTAAAAAAGTAATTGCTGTTCCAGTCATGTTAACACGCCTCACTTTCATTATCTTCTATATTTTTATTGTTCCATGGCTTTCTACTAATTAATAATGCTCCTATTATTCCAAGACCAATAATTGCCCATCCATATACAAATAATGCTGATCTTGAATATCCTTCATAAGGAGTTTTAATTTCTGTTATTATACTATTTATTAACATGAACGCTAATATAGCTGGAGTAATATATTTTATTGTTATGTTCCACCACTTTCCTATTCTGAAATATGAAACAGAATTTGTATGGTTACGTATAGTATCTGCTTTTACTATCCATCCTATTACAAAGGCTTCTAATAATCCTACAACTACTATTCCATAATTATTAATAAAGTTATCTATTATATCTAGTAAATATAATCCTGCATTTGTTGCAAAGGCTATACTTACAACAAATCCAACTATACATATAATAGTAACTACTTTCTTTCTTGCCCATCCAGTTTTATCTATAATAGGTGCTGTTACAGCTTCTACTAGAGATACTGAAGATGTTAATCCTGCAAAAACTAAACATGCAAAGAATAATACTCCTAAAATATTACCCCATACTCCCATCATACTAAATACTTTAGGGAATACAATAAATGCAAGTCCAATTCCACTAGATACTACTTCATCTACACCTACACCTTGACTAGTTGCCATAAATCCTAATATAGCAAATACACCTATAGCACATAAAAACTCAAACCCACAATTAGCGAAGCTTGTCATAAATGCACTGTTATTAATATCTGACTTCTTAGGTAAGTAACTTGAATAAGTCATCATTATTCCCATACCTACACTTAATGAGAAGAATACTTGACCGTAAGCTGCAATCCAAACATTAGGATCCTTCATCTTACTCCAATCTGGTGTAAATAACTTATTTAGACCAAGTGTAGCACCTTCTAAAGTAACACCTTTAATAACTATTATTATCATAATTATTATTAATAGAGGTAATAATACTTTGTTTAATTTTTCTATTCCACCTTTTACACCCTTATAGCATATAAACCAATTAACAAGCCATAATGCTGCTATTCCTAAAAGAATTGGCCATATTATAGCACTAAAATCAAATGGTGATGATGATAATTTTAAGAAATCATTGTAAAAATAGTTGTTAGGGTCTGCTCCCCATCCTTTATTAAAGCTTAATGTAAAGAACTTAATAGCCCAACTTAAAATCATTGAATAATATGTTAGTATGAAAAATGCATTTATAGTAGGCCACCAACCAAGCCATTCCCATTTCCTATTTGCTCTAGCTAATGCTAAAGGTGTTGATGCCCTATACTTATGCCCCATACCATATTCTAATATTAATAATGGAATAGCAGCTGTAATAATTGCTACGAAATAAGGAACTAAGAATGCTCCTCCTCCATTATTATAAACTAAATAAGGAAATCTCCAAATATTTCCCAAACCTACAGCTGATCCAACAGCTGCAAGTATAAATCCCACTTTACTTCCCCACTGTTCTCTGTTGTTTTCCATGATAACTCCTTTTTCTACATATTTATTAATTAATTTTAAATATACTGCATTTTTAATATAATTTCAATATATTTTGCATTATATTATTACTATGATATTTTTATTGGATTTTTTTTAATATTAACTAAATTTATTGTTTCTTTTAAGCTTAGCTATTAATAATTTTAAAATATAAATATGCTTTATTTTATTGTGGAACATGGCTTAATATATATGATTTAACCTCTTCAGGTTTAATTTTCAATATAACTGAAAATTCCTCATTTAATAATTTTTCCGCTAATATCATAATTTCATTATCATTCTTATATGAAGATTTACCACTTAATTTTCTCTTAGAATATATACTTTTCACCAATGTTATTAATTCTTTACAGTTTCCGCTTCTAAGCATTGATTTAAACTTCTCACTTCTTTCCCTATCATCATCTATCCAGATAGTATCATTATTAGGCATATTATATATTAATGAACTAACTTCATCTTTACTAATTACTTTTCTCATAGAAATTTTATCATTATCTATTGGAATCTTTATTATTGTATTTTTAGAATAAATAGGACTCAACACATAACACACTTTTTTTGTACTATTTATAAACTTTTCTTCTTTTATATCTACTACTTTACAGACTCCTGTTGTTCCATACATTATATAGTCATTAATTTTAAACATAAAATCCTCTCCTTTTAAAAATAAAAAAAGTAGCTTTTTCAACTGGATTTACGTTGTAAAAACTACTCGCCTTACATTTATTATATCATATGAAATTTTTTAAATGTAAGTAAAATTTTTGTATTTTATTTTTTCATTTATTTGTGTAATATAGAATAATTCTTAGTTTTTCCATAAAACCAAAGTCTCTGTCCAAAAAGTCCAGCAATATGATAAAAGATATTAAATCCTTCTTTGGGATACTTTCCATTTCTAATTTGAGATGCAACTATTTATATTTTTTATCTGCTTCTATACTCTTTTTTAACAACTTCTACTGCCATTAATACTTGATTCATATTAGGTTTTATACCATCTTCAACATTCCACACATTAGCTAAAATTACTTCCATAAAAAATAGTTTTATAATGTCACTAACAGGATATTTAATTTTTTCACTTATTAAATCTATAATATGACGTATATGTCTTTTCCTCTCATCCTCTGAAACAAAATCAATCTCATTTAAAATATATCTTGGTATATCAAATATAGCTGGTCCAATAATTCCTTTAGGATCAATCATAAAATAATCACCATTATCATTCTTCAAAATATTATCATGATGCAAATCACCATGTAATAATACCCTTTCACTATATTTATTAAACATTTCTTGTCCAATAATAAGTGCCTTATGCATATTTTCTCTTAGAACCTCTTCTATATTATTTTCAATACAAAATCTATCTGCTCTTATTAACCAATCTAAATATGTTTCAAAACTATTCTCATTATCGATTTCCTTATGAATACTTTGAAATACTTCTATAAAATGACTAATACGACTCTCGGCTCTTTGTTCTTTTCTTAATTCTGTTCCTGGAATAATTCTTTCTTCAATCAATATTCCATATTCAGAATCATATACAAATACTCTACAACTACCTTCACCATCTAATTCCTTCAACATATTATATTCGCTTGCTAATTCATCTTTATTTTCATTTATTTTTATAATAACATTGCCCCATTTAATTGATTTTGCACTATAAACAGCTTTATTATTAAATTCATATATCTTTTCAATATCATCTAACGACCATCTTTCTTTAATCCAATTAATTTTTAATTGAGTTTTCATTCCCCTTTAAAAACTCCTTCACTTCCAATAATGAATCTGACTTATTATAAAGCTGTTCTTTAATATTATCTGTTGGTTTTACAGTATCAGGTACCATTATTGTCTTCATACCTGCTTTTATTGCAGCTGTAACACCACAAATAGAATCTTCAACTGCTATACATTCCTCAGGTTTTTTATTTAATTTACTACAAGCCAAAAGATAAATATCAGGTTCAGGCTTTCCCTTTTCAACCATATCTCCTGTGATTACTTCACTAAAGTATTCAAATATATTAGCATTCTTTAAATGATGAATAACCATATCTTTATGTGTTGAAGATGCAAGTCCAATTTCATAATTATTTTCTTTTAAATACGAAAGTAATTCACAAACACCTTTTTTTAAAGGTACTCCTCTTAATTCAATAATTTCATTATATTTTAATAAAAGCTCCTTCAAGCACTCTTTTCCTGAAAACTCACCATTAAGTTTTTCATCTATAAATCTTTCACTATCTTCAACAGTAAGACCTCTGCATCCCGAAATAATATATTCTATATCCTTAATATTCTTTTCCTTCAATATGATTTTCCAAGCTTCATCATATATTTTTTCTGTATCAAATAATACTCCATCCATATCAAAAATAATAGTTTTTATCATTTATTTACCCCCTGCCTTTTTTCATTAACTAAAGATGTTTTTCCGAAATCTTTTTCACATTTTAATTACCAATACCTAACTGATAATAAAGTACATGCTAAAAAAATACATCCAAAAATAAAAATAATAATTAAATTCTTATTAGTTATATTATAAATTTCATTCTTTACACTATTTTCATTAAATTTACCCATTATTATTGGTGCTAAAAATACTAATACATATGCTGCAAAAGTTGTTGGCTTATATAGTTCATCCGGTATATTTCTCCATATACAAAAGAAATAGAAGTCTGATATTATTCCTATAATAAGAAAAATTATACCTATAATATACTTTTTAAATTTCCAACATTTCTCAGATATTCTATTAAGACAAAATATTGATGCTGTTCCCCATAATATTGGAACTAATACTATCATAACACCTATCCCTAAATACTCATTTATCTTCCAAGGTATCCATAATACTGAATTTGCAAACCAATATACTAGAAATCCTACCTCACTAAACAATAATAATTCTCTTAGGTTAATATATTTTTTTATTTAACTCACCCCTTTTTATTATCAGAATTGTTCTTATAATAATTGATTTAATTCTAATAAAAGTCCTTCTTTCATTTCTTGAATTTCATTATCTGTAGGTCTAGATATACCAACTTTATATCCTCATATCAATGTTCTATATATAACTCAAACACTTTTTATATCCAATTACTTTAATACATCATTTACCATAATATCAATAAATTTTTCTGGTTCCTCAAACATAGGACTATGAGCTGAATTTTCAAATAAATAAAACCCTTTATGAGGTGCTTTTAAATCTTTATAATACTCTTCTACTAATTTCCAAGATACAGTGTAATCATATTCTCCTGAAATAAAATAGCATGGTACTTCTAATTCCGATATCATAGATGGTATGTCTACAAAAAGATACTCATTAATAAGATTTGTATTATTTCTTACATAAGCTTTACCTCTCCAAATATTAATTTTTTCTTCTAGAGTATACCCTCTGCATTTCATTACAGGTATAAATATGCCTGTAAATACTGAATGCATATCATGTGTTGTTCCAATTCCTAACTGATGCATTGCTGTATCACGTAAAGATGATTTATAGTACTTAATTAACTCTTCATCAAATGTATCAATTGAATATTCCTTTAGCTTATTAACCATTTTTTTATTTCCTAACTTAGAATACTCATCTATCATGTATTTATATGCTATCTTTTCTGATTCCTTTTGATTTGTAATTTGCCCCATTCCAATGTAAGCATTATATAATTCAGGCCTTATATAAGCAGCTTGTATAGCTACAAAACTCCCCCATGAATGACCTAAAAGATATATTTTATCTTTATCAAATTTCTCTCTCAAAAAGTTAGTAACCACTATAGTATCCTCTATTATTGCATTTAAAGTTAAATCTTCTTTAGAAATATCAGAGCTATAGGATAACCCTACTCCAGGTTGCTCCCACCAACAAATAGTAAAATACTCTTCAAGACCTGTTGGATATTTATCATTAAGAAAATATTCTGGCATAAGTGGGCCACCATGAACAAAAAGCAATACTTGATTGTTAATATTTTTACCCTTAATAAACATTCCTTGCTTAACACCATTTATCTCTACATATGTTTTTTCTGAAATGCTCCCTTGAATTATTTCTCCATTTTCATCTAAAAACACCTTAGTTTTTCCTGTGCTAGGAGGCAAAATAATTAACAACATAATTAAAATAAGTACAATCAAAATACAAATCACTATTAACATATTCCTTCTCTACTTTCTTTTCAATTTCATACCTCTTCTAATCCACTTTTTAGAATGGCATGCAAATCTCTTTTCCAATTTCTCCCCTAATATAGTTTTCTTTAGGGGTGCAGGTGTTTCAACTGAGTTAAAACACAAAGTCCTTATTTAAACAAAGAAAATCACCTGTTTTTTAGACGCCCACTCATTGTAAATTTGAATATTATTTTATTATTCTTACAAACACACAGACTGTATAGCTTTTTTAAAGTAATGTATCATTCCTAAAACATCTTCTGTATCATAGTAATTTTTATATAAAAGTTCATAAGCTCCAGCTAAGTTCCCACAACAATGGCATATGTGATAAAATTCCATTCTTTTTTCATCTAAATTATTATTCCTTAAATATTTATAGTTATTATTAAATCTAATTTTCAAGAAGCTTTCTTCATACTCTAAATCAAAAAATCTTGCTCCTTCTATATCTATAACATATGCATTATTGTCATTATCCACTATTACATGATT
>JAFADP010000149.1 GCA_023424785.1 Bacillota bacterium | reverse complement strand
TTCGCCCTCAACTAAAACTTCTAATTCAAAATCTGATATTAACTTCTCTACAGTAACTGACAATATTAATCACCTTCTATTTTTTTTTATTCTTAGGCTCAATCCCCTGTAATTGTGCTCTAAGATTCGCCTTATAACTATCTATATATCTTCTTCTTAGAATTTGTTGCTCTTCTTTTTCTTGTTCAGTTAAACCTTCTTCTTTGCTCTTCTTATATAATTGATTTATTCTAATAACTACATCTTCAATTTTTGCTTTTGTATAATCCATTTTTTACTTCCTTTCCTTATGTAAATATTTTAAATTTGCAACTTTAACTTATAAAATTATTAACTAAATGTTAGCGTTAAAGTATAAGCTAAAATTTTGATTCTAAATTAAGCTTTATTAAGCAAACTTTAATTTATAACCTTGCTTATTTTTATTTTACATTTATTTCTTTTTAATATCAACTTTAAATATTTTTTATTTCATCTTTTTGATAATTTCGCCAAAATCCTTACCTTTTTTCTAAAGTAAATCTATCATATATTATTAACAAATTTCATTTTAAAGATACTTATGCTTATTTAATGAGCTTTTTGTATTTTTTTGTAAAATTATATTAATTTACTTTTTTGGGGTTTATTGGTATAATAATCCATATATTGTTAATGTTTAACAAAAGGAGGTGCTTTATGAATAAAAAAAGTCTTAAAAATAAAATTATTCTACAAAAGCTAACTTTAAATTTACTTTTAAAATTTTTATCGCCTCAAAATAAATTTGTTATATACATATCTCAAAGTTTGGACGAGCATCTATGGCGATATCAACATCTTATCTATAAAAAATATAAAAGAAAACATTCAAATAAATATTTTGTATCTAAATCAAAAGCTGCATAACATGAAAAAAACACCTCAAAAATTGAGGTGTTTAATTCCAATTCATTCCCAACATGCCGGTGACTTAAATATTCACACCTGCAGCTCGCAGGTGGGTTCTGCTCAATTTGCTTCTGCCATCTTCCGATCTTATGAAGCCCGACATCCACAAATCTGTTGCAAATCCCGTAAATATAATGTAGGTTGAACATCATAAGCTAAACGCACATCTCAGGATTTCATGCTTTTATTATATCAAATTACATCAAAAGTTCAATAGTAATATATTCATTTTCATAAAATTTATTTAGACATGTAATCCTTTACTACTTCTTCTATTGATATATTACTATCTTCTTCTGTAAATAAAGCCATAAACTGTACATAATCGCTAGTTTTTTCAGTCATTTGAATGGCCATCATTTCACCTTCAATACCTAATTCCTCTATTATTTCCTCTATAATCTCTAATACTTCATCATTAGCAAAATCATATAGATAAGGGAAGTAATATTCATTATACCAGTCCTTGCTATACTCTTCTAAATCACTTTCTTCATTAGCATAAGCCTTTGCTGCATCTAGTACATCTTTGTCAAAATCAAAGTAAAAGTTTATTAAAGCAAACTCATCATCACTTTTTAAAACTTCTACATCTGATAATTCATTTTCATTTAGTATTTTTATAATTTGTGATTCTTGCACTTTTTTTCTCCTTATAATTAATATAATAACTTATTATACTCTTTCTTTACTGCTATAAACTCTCTATCATCTTCTACAAGGTTTAACTCTTGCTTTCCATCTACTTCATCTATTCTAAATACGTAAATATCTTCGCTATCTTTATCCTCTACAGGAGCTAATAATAAATACTCCTTATCTTCTAAATAAATTCTAGCAATAGCTTCAAATTGAACCTTATTTCCGTTTTCATCTAAGAAAGTCATTATTTGAGTTTCTTCATTTTGAACATCTTTTATATCTTCACTCATTAATTTATTCTCCTTCTTTTTTAATGTTATACTTTTTAAAAATTTTACTATAAAAGCTTATCACAAAATAGCTTTTCATTACAACATTTAGATACATATAATCTTATTTTTCTTTCTGCTGCATCTTTTCTAACATGCATACATACAAGTTTTTTGCAGTTACTACAGTATATCTTATACTTGTATTTTGATAAATCAAACTTTGATTCACTGTTATATTTAAATGTTGTACTACTAGATATACCACTTTTAATACAACAGTCCTTAAAAAATTTATTATGCCCATTATTACTATTAGTTATAGTATTGCAATAATAATGTAAATACTCATGGATTATTACTTCTTTAACAACCTCTTCACTATACTTACCATTTACTAATTCTTCAGCGAATACAAACTTTAAAGGCCTTATTTTATTATTATATTTTTTATAAAAGAAAGCTCCCATTCTTTTCTTCGCTCTTTTAGAAATTTCTATTTTTATATCACATGGATAATTCCATTTTTCCGATATTTCATTTATAATTATTTTTATATCTGCTATAGACCACACTTTATACATAATTTACTCCTAAACTATAACTAATTAAATAGAATATTTTTTTATTATAAGTTGTTTTGCTTTATTTCACAAATTGATTTTTTAAGATTATGTATATTGAAATTTTTTTATTAATATAAATAATTAGGTGATTTTTATGATTAATAGTATAAATAATATTTTTTCAAATTATAATCCTTATATTAATGGATGGGAAAGCTTTAAAAGAGCCTCTGTTACTGTTCCACTTGTCAATTATAATAATTCTTTACACATTCTATTTGAGGTTAGAGCTAAAACTTTACGCAATCAACCAAGTGAAGTTTGTTTTCCTGGTGGAAAAATAGAAAAAGATGAAAGTCCCCTTACTACTGCTATAAGGGAAACTTGTGAAGAAATAGGAATATGTGAAGATAAGGTTAAAATTATATCTCCATTAGATATTTTTATATCTCCTTATAATACTCTTATTCACCCCTATTTAATTTTTATCGAAGATATTAGCGATATTAAAATTAATGTTGATGAAGTTGAAGAAGTTTTTCTTGTTCCATTAGATTTTTTACTAAATACTAATGTATCTACTTTTGTTAATAAGATTCATATTACTCCTGACTCCAACTTCCCATATGAATTAATTCCTAAAAAACATGATTATAAATTTTCTACTGGCTCTTACGAAATTCCATTTTATATCTATAATGATCGTGTTATTTGGGGAATTACAGCTAAAATTCTTCTTAACTTTTTATCTTATTTAAAGCAAAGAAACTACCACAGTTAATATGTGATAGTTTCTTATTTTTATATTAATTTGTATCTGACGTATCTTCTTCTATAATATCTGTATTATCACTTGCTGATGCTTCTTGCTCTAAATTTTTAGTATCTTCAGACTGATTTTCTAAAGTTAAATTTTCGAAAGAATTAGTTATTATATATTGTCC
>JAFADP010000130.1 GCA_023424785.1 Bacillota bacterium | reverse complement strand
TTAAAGCATGCATTAGAAATATTAAAAGGTCAAACTTCTAATTGTGCAAGAAAATAATAGTTAGATAATATAAAAGAGGAATGTAGCAATAAAATAACTAATACTTCATTTTAGAGGTATTAGTTATTTTATTTTTTTAGGTTATTTAGTATTATAAATAAAAAATTATTATTGGAGGATGGATATGGAGAATTTTAAGGTGTGTTTTCCTTTTGGAAAAATGAAAGCTGTAACAATGAGTTTTGATGATGGTAAAACTTCTGATAGAAGGTTAGTTAAATTACTAGAAAGATATAATTTAAAGGGAACATTCTTTTTAAACTCAGGAAAAATGCATGAAGTGAAAGAAGGAAAGAATGAGGGGTATTATGGAGCTTATATTCCAAAGTGTGAAATAAAAAAGTTATATAAAAATAAGGAAGTAGGATGTCATACATTAACGCATCCACGTTTAACAAATCTTACTATTGAAGAGGTTTATAAGGAAGTAATGGAGGATAAATTAGAGTTAGAAGTGCAAACTAATAATATAATTTCAGGATTTTCTTATCCTTTTGGAGCATATAACAATGAAATAAAGGAAGTATTAAAATCCATTGGAATTTTATATGCTAGGACAGTAAATGATATAAAGGATTTTACTTTGCCTAAAGATTTACTAGAGTGGCATCCAACATGTCATTTTAGAAAGGGAGGTCTAGAACTTGCAAAAGAGTTTATTAATATAAAATCTAAAGAACCAAAGTTATATTACTTGTGGGGACATAGTTATGAACTTGATGGAAGTAACTTATGGGACCTCATTGAAGAAATTTTTAAGATTATAAGTAATGATAAAGATATATGGTATGAAACTAATTATAATGTAGCAGAGTATTTAAATGCATGTAAAAAGTTAGTAATATCACAGGATGGAAATAAAATTTATAACCAAAGTAATATAAGTGTTTGGATTAATAAAGATAATAAAATAATTGAAATATCAGGTGGAATGTTTTATGAGCAAAAGCGTTAGAAGAGGATATGTTTTAAGTGATGAAAAAGAGTTTAGTAGTAGGGCCGTAAGTATATTAAAGCATTGCCAAGAAGATTTAAGTATGCTTCTAGAAAGGGGATATGCCATTGATAAATCTATTGTATTTGTAGGAAATCATTATGGATTATCTAAAAGACAAAGAGGAGCTTTAGTTAGATCTACTTCTACAAGCAAATGTATTAATATGCGAAAAAATAAATTAATTAAAAATAAATTAAACGAAAAAATACTACAAATTGACGGTTTTAATTTAATAATAACACTAGAAGTGGCATTATCAAATTCTACATTAATACTTGGAATGGACGGTACAATCCGTGATATTGCAGGATTACATGGAACATACAGCTTAATAGATAAAACAGATATAGCTATAGATTTAATAGGAAAAGAACTAGATGAACTAAAAATAAAAAAAGCTATTTTTTATCTAGATTCACCAGTATCAAATTCTGGTAGATTAAAACAAAGAATTTTACAGTTATTAGATAAATATAAGTTTGAAG
Source organism: Bacillota bacterium (assembly GCA_023424785.1). Classification (GTDB taxonomy): domain Bacteria; phylum Bacillota; class Clostridia; order Clostridiales; family Clostridiaceae; genus Clostridium. The sequence continues at coordinate 7,153 of JAFADP010000130.1, read as the reverse complement.
TAGAAGTAAATTTAGTTAAAAATGCAGATATAGAACTTGAAAATAAAGAATATGTAGTAAGTACAGATGCAATTATATTAAATAAATGTATTAGCTGGGTTAACCTAAGTAGAGATATAATAAATAAAAGAATTACTAATTTTAAATATATAGATTTATCAATGGATAATAATATTTTAATATGAGGGTTAGATATTGAATTTGGTAATAAATAGTTAGCATGACTTAATAAATATATGATAGAATATAGAAAATAATAAATGAAAAGAGGTTAAATAATGGTAGCTTTATTAAAAAATGCAGAAGATGGAACTTTAATTTCTACAAAAGTGGAAACTGCATATTATAACAATGAAGAAAAGGAATTATATTTAAGTGGAAATAATTATGATTTTACAATAAAAGGTGTAGATATGTATGATGCATATGATCATATAAGAAATTTATATGAAAATGGAAGAACTGATTTAACACAATATGAAGCTTCTTTTGATGAAGATGATGAATAAAAAATTTGATATATAAACATATAGAAATCAGCTTTAAAAGAATTATTAGATGATAATAATTCTTTTTTAAATTTAACTATTGATTATAAATAAAAATATTAGTATAGTTATTATAGAAAATATACGAGAAGATATAGAGGAGATATTATGAAAAATAAGATTGATTTAACATATAATAGTGAAGAATTTATTATTTCTATAAATGGAAAATCTATAAGTAAGGAAAAAGATATGGAAGTTGCCATAAGTAAATTTAAAGATGTAGTAAATGAAAATAATTCTGGAAAAGCAGTATTTTGGCAAGTAATCGAAAATGAAATTAACAATATAGAATTAGATGGAGTAATAGTTAATAGTCAATATAAAAGCTTAGAATATAAATGTATGAAATATTTCTATACTACAGATCAAGCATTTTATATAGACCATGGGAAAATGGTTCCTTTAATAGGAGGATATAAGCTATTCCATTTCGTAGTAACAATGATATCTATAGGTAAAATGGATGACTTAGAAAGTTTTATGCAATTATGTAGAGTTATACTAGAAAATAAATCATTATATAGATTAACAGAAAGCAGTATTTTTGCTTTAAATCCAGGATTTAATTATGGATCAGTAGAATATAATTTCTTAATTGGTAAAATTAATAAAGGTTCTTCTATAGAAAAATGTAGCTTTGAAGAATATAAAAGTTATGTATTAGAAAGACTAAGAGGAGAATAATATTTTAATATTAATCAGATAATTATAAATATCCTAAGTGTAAGTTATTATTTTGCGTTAACTTTAGATTTGTTAATGAGAAATAATAATTTTACACTTTTTATTATGTAATAAATTACTAATAATTCAGAATATATTATTATATTATTAAAAGAATTATTGAAATTAAATAAAAGGTAGTATATCATAAAAATATAAAACGTTTACTGAACAATTAATAATACTATATAAAAATAGGGGGATAATATGAGAAAAGTTAGGAGTAAAAAAGTTATAAGTATAGTATTAGTTATATGTTTAGCTTTTATAACTGCCATAACGGGCTTTACTGTTGATTATTTCAGAAATTCAAAATTACTGTCAAGTAGTGATACTGGAGTAACAATCTATTATGAGTCTACTTCAGGAACACCAAATATTTATTACTGGAACTCTAATCCTAATAATTTAGAAATTGAGTGGCCAGGGGTTGCTATGGTTAAAGATGAGTATCAAGAGGGTGGAAATTGGTATAAATATTCTTTTAAAGATGTAAATAAAATAAATATGTTATTTTATAATAATGGACAACAAACTGCAGATTTAACAAGAAATACAGGAACTTGGTGGTATAAGGATAATAAGTGGTATAGCTATAATCCATATATTACTCCTCCATCAACAAGTGAAGACTTTAGAGAAGAAAGTATTTATTTTGTTATTACAACAAGATTCTATGATGGAGATCCTTCTAATAATGTTCACTGTTGGGATGATGAAACAGCAGGAAATCCAGATTCAGATCCAGCATGGAGGGGGGATTTTAAAGGACTAATTGAAAAACTTGACTATATTAAAGCATTAGGATTCTCTGCTATATGGATAACTCCAGTAGTAGAAAATGCATCAGGGTATGATTATCATGGATATCATGCAATAAACTTTAGTAAGGTTGATCCAAGATATGAATCAGAAGGTGCAACTTATCAAGACTTAATAAATGCTTGTCATGAAAAAGGAATAAAGGTAATACAGGATATAGTATTAAATCATACATCTAATAATGGTGAGGAAAACTTATTCCCAATTATGAGTAAGGATAATAAACTTAACTCAGGAGTTTCAGGTAATTACTCAAATGCAGTTAAAAATGATATAAATGGAGTATTACCAAGTAATTATGATTCATTAAATCCAACATTACAATATCAATCCAGAGATGCTGCAATGAAGAGTGGAGATTTAATATATCGTAAAAATGTAGATATAAACTATGAAGGATTTACAGTAACAACAGGACAGTTTGCGAGTGATTGTATGGAATTAAATACTGAAAATCCAACAGTATATAATTATTTAGTAGACTGTTATAATAAGTATATTGATATGGGAGTAGATGCATTTAGAATAGATACAACAAAGCATATTTCAAGACTTACTTTCAACAACGTATTTTTACCAGCATTTAAGGCAAAAGCTGAAGCAAATGGAAATAATAATTTTTATATGTTTGGTGAAGTAGCTGCAAGAGTTCATGATATGTGGAATCACAATAATCCAAATGTAACACCTTGTTTCTACACATGGAAAGAAAATAAGACATATCCATGGAATAATAATTCTGTAGATGGAAAGGATAATGTTGCAAGTTGTGAACAACTATATAAAGATAATGAAAATGTAGCAACCCAAAGAACTAGTGATAATGCATTTTTAAATGGCAATAATTATCACACACCTGATTATAGTGAAAATTCTGGACTAGCAGTTATTGATTATGCAATGCATTTTAATTTTAGAGATGCAAGAAGTGCTTTTTCAATGGCGTTACAAGAGGATTCATATTTTAATGATGCAACCTGGGGTGTAACTTATGTAGATTCACATGATTATGGACCATCTGTTGATGGAAGTGATGAAAATAGGTATAATGGTGGAACACAAGCTTGGGCAGAGAATTTAAATTTATTATTTACATTTAGAGGAATTCCTTGTTTATATTATGGTAGTGAAATTGAATTTATGAAAGGTGCTCCAATTGATGTTGGACCAACTGCACCATTAAGTACAACTGGTAGAGCTTACTTTGGAGATAATATTGAAGGGTCTGTTAATGTCACAGACTTTGCTCAATATACAAATGCAACAGGAGCAATGGCAGATACATTAAATAATCCATTAGCTAAGCACATTCAAAGACTTAACTTAATAAGAAGAGCAGTTCCAGCACTTCAAAAAGGACAATATTCAACTGAAGGTGTTTCTGGAGATGCAATGGCATTTAAGAGACGTTATACTGCTGACGGGGTAGATAGCTTTGTATGTGTAGCAATAAGTGGTTCTGCAACATTTACTGGAATACCAAGTGGAACTTATGTAGATGCAATTACAGGAAAAACAATTACTTGTAATGGAACTTTAACAACAGAATCAGTTGGAAAAGGAAACATGAGAGTTTATGTATTAAAGAATTCAAGTGGTATATCAGATAAAATTGGTGAAGATGGTGAGTATTTAAAATAATATTAAAAATAGGAGAGTATTAATTAAAATACTCTCCTATTTTTGTAAGAAAGGAATAAATTATCAATAATTTAATGATCATATTATTATTTTATTTAAAAATATATTGAAAATAAGTTATTACTAGTATATTATTAAAATGTAAAACGTTTACTAAATAGAAATATTTTACAAATTAAATTTGTTAAAAATATTATGTTGGTATGTAGATGGTTTTTTATAATACATTTAATATGCACTATAGATGGGGTAAAAGAGAAAAACTTATTTTGGGGGTGATAAGTTAGAATAAACTTATTATTTTTATAAAAATTTTTATATGAAAGGGGATTTATTAATGGGAAAATGTAGAAAAAGACTTATGAGTATTATAGCTACAGTTGCTATTACATCAAGTTTATTTGTTGGAAGTACTTTAACTAATGTAAGTGCAACAGAAGTTAATTCTAATGAATCTATTTACTCAGAAGTAAAACAGTCATCAGAAGTAGTTGTATATTTTGTAAAGCCATCAGGATGGAGTACTCCTAGAGCATATGTATACAATGAAGGGGGTTCTGTAACTGAATATGCAGGTAAATGGCCAGGAGCTACTATGAAAGATGAAGGTAATGGACTATATAGTTATACATTACCTGCTGGAGTTAGTGATGCATTAGTAATATTTAATGATGGATCTAATCAAGTGCCAGGAAGTGGACAAAAAGGTTTTGAAATTAAAAATGGAGTTCCTATGAAGTATGAGAATGGAAATTGGGAAGTTGCAGATACTTCATTAAGAATATCTTCAATATCTACTGATTTAGCATCTCCACAAAGTATTGATACAGAAATTGCTATAAGTGCTAATACAACTGGTGGAAGTGGTAACGTTTTATATAAATTTACTGTTTCTAATGGAACACAAACTCAAGTTTTAAGTGATTATTCAAATAAAAGCACTATTAAGTGGACTCCAACTTCAATAGGAACTTATACAATAAAAGTAGAAGTTAAAGATGGAAATGGCGATAGTGCAGAATTAACAGAAAAGTTTATTATAAATAATGATCCTATAATTAGTGATAAGCCTATTATAAAAAATATTAAACCTACAACAGAAACTGTTAAACCAGGTTCAAAGGTAACTTTTAATGTTAATGCAGTTGGTGGTGAGAATGTAGGAAACGGTTTACTTTTCTATAAGTTCTTTATTACAGAACCAGATGGTACAGAAAAAATAGCTCAAAACTACTCAAGAAAAAATCTTTATACATTAACTGCTAATAAGAAAGGTACTTATAAAGTAAGAGTAGAAGTTGAAAATGCATTTAATGTTACTGTAACAAAAGAAACTGAAATAGTTTGTACAAATGATTCAATAGAGCCAACAGAACTTAAGATTAATAGTTTTACTACAGATAAGGCATCACCACAAAAAGTAGGTACAACTTTATCATTAACTGCAAGTGCTCAAGGGGAAGGAACATTACAATATAAGTTCTTAGTATATGAAAATAATAAATGGGCTATAATAAAGGATTATTCACAAGATAACTTTGCAAGCTATAAATTAAGTAGTGAAGGTGAAAAAACATTATATGTTGATGTTAAAGATAGTACTGGTAATACTGTAAGAAAAAATATGAGCTTTGTAGCTACAAAGGCTGATGTAGAAGCTGCACCAGTGATAAGTTCATTTACTACAGATAAAGCATCACCACAAGTAAGCGGAACAAAGGTAACATTAACTGCAAATGCAACAGGAAGTGGAACATTACAATATAAGTTCTTAGTTCAAGATGATAAGGGAAATTGGTATAAATTAAGAGATTATTCAACATCTAAATCTTATACTTGGACAACAGGATCAGCTGGAAACAAAACTTTATATGTAGATGTTAAAGATTCAAATGGAAAAGTAACAAGAAAGAGTATGTCTTATAAGGTTAATGAAAAGGTAGTAGCAGCACCAGTAATAAGTTCGTTTACTACAGATAGAACATCACCACAAGTAAGTGGAACACCAATTGTATTATTAGCAAAAGCAAGTGGAGCTGGAACATTACAATATAAATTTATAGTACAGGATCCTAAAGGAAATTGGACAATAATTCAGGATTACTCAACATCTAATATGGCTGTATGGATGAATCAATTAGCTGGAGATAACACTTTATATGTAGACGTTAAAGATTCAAATGGAAAAGTAACAAGAGAAAAAATAACTTTTAAAATTAATAAAGAAGTATCTGGTCCAGTAATAAGTTCATTTACTACAGATAAAACTTCACCACAAGCTAGTGGAACACCTATCGTATTAATAGGAAAAGCAAGTGGTACTGGAACTCTACAATATAAATTTATAGTACAAGACTCAAAAGGAAATTGGACAAAGATTCAAGATTATGGAACATCTAATATGGCTGTATGGATGCCTAATATAAAAGGAAAATACAATGTATACTTAGATGTTAAAGACGAAAGTGGAAAAGTAGTAAGAAAAGAAATGACTTACACAATTCAATAGTATTATAAAAAATAGGGGGATAATATGAGAAAAGTTAAAAGTAAAAAAGTCATAAGTATAGCTTTAGTTATATGTTTAGCTTTTGTAACTGCCATAACTGGCTTTACTGTTGATTATTTTAGAAATGCAAAATTTGCATCAAGTAGTGATACTGGAATAACTATTTATTATAAAAGTACATCTGGAACACCCAATATTTATTACTGGAATTCAAATCCTAATAATTTAGAAATTGAATGGCCAGGGGTTGCTATGACTAAAGATCCGTCTCAAAAGGGTGATAATTGGTATAAATATACTTTTAAAGATGTTAATAAAATAAATATGTTATTTTATAACAATGGAGAACAAACTGCAGATTTAACAAGAAATACAGGAACTTGGTGGTATAAAGATAATAGATGGACACCTTACAATCCAGATGAAAGAACTATTGTTCCTGCGTTAGGTGGAGACTTTAGAGAAGATACAATTTACTTTGTTATGACAACAAGATTCTATGATGGAGATCCTTCAAATAATGTTCACTGTTGGGATGATGAAAAAGCTAAAAATCCAGATTCAGACCCAGCATGGAGAGGAGACTTTAAGGGATTAATTGAAAAGCTTGATTATATTAAAGCTTTAGGATTCTCAGCTATTTGGATAACTCCAGTAGTAGAAAATACATCAGGATATGATTATCATGGATATCATGCAAGTAACTTTAGTGAAGTAGATTCTCGTTATGAATCTGATGATGTAGATTATCAAGATTTAATTAATGCAGCACACGAAAAAGGAATAAAAATAATACAAGATATAGTATTAAATCATACAGGTAACTTTGGTGAAGCAAATCTTATGCCAATGTTTAGAAAAGTTGGAGATTTAGCAAGTGCAGATTGTTTACAAGTAGTAGAAGGAT
>JAFADP010000002.1 GCA_023424785.1 Bacillota bacterium | reverse complement strand
TTTTTTGAATTTGTACCAGTAGTGGCGAGACCGTTATGAGGAGGTGTGTTTAATGTACGCAGTAGTTAAGACAGGTGGAAAACAATACAGAGTTCAAGAAGGAGACGTTCTTTTCGTTGAAAAGCTAGAAGCTGAAGTTGATTCAACAGTTGAATTAACAGAAGTATTAGCTGTTGGAGGAGAAACTTTAAAGGTTGGAACTCCAGTAGTTGAAGGAGCTAAGGTTGTAGCTAAAGTTGTAGCTCAAGGAAAGGCTAAGAAGGTTATAGTTTTCAAGTATAAGAGAAAGAAAGACTATAGAAGAAAGAATGGTCACAGACAACCTTACACTAAGATTCAAATAGAAAAGATCGAAGCTTAATTCTTATGATAGAAGTTAAAATTAGATCTAGAAAAGATGAAATCTTATCATATGAAATTAATAGTCATGCTCTTATTGAAAGAGAGGCTATATTAGCAGGGGAAGCGTACGATATGATATGTAATTCAGTATCTGTACTATCTCAAAGTGCTATAATTGGTTTAGATGAAGTTTTAAAACTTAATGTAAACTATGAAATTTCAGATGGGCATCTTGCACTTAATCTTAATGGATTTAGTAAAGATGAAATAAAAGAAGCCCAAGTAATATTAAAAACTTTTGAAAAAAGTTTAGAAAGTGTTATTTTGAGCTTAGACCAAATGTTTGGAATTGATAAACGTAAAGAATATATTAATTTATCAAAAGAGGAGGTGTAGACAATGTTATTAATGAACCTTCAATTATTCGCTCACAAAAAGGGAGTTGGTTCTTCAAAGAACGGTAGAGATTCTGAAGCTAAAAGACTTGGTGTTAAGTCTGCTGATGGACAATTCGTTTTAGCAGGAAACATCCTAGTTAGACAAAGAGGAACTAAGATTCACCCAGGTAACAACGTTGGAAAGGGTAAAGATGATACTTTATTCGCTAAAATCGACGGTGTTGTTAAGTTTGAAAGAATGGGTAAGGATAAGAAGAAAGCAAGTGTTTACCCAGTAGAAGTAGAACAAATAGCTGAATAATTTATTCTTATAAAAAGCATCCTTATACATAAGGATGCTTTTTTAAACGTAACTTTTAATAAAATCTTAAATAAATAGTTTTTTTTTAAGTGTTATAATATACAATAAGGTTGTAGAAAATAATATAAAGAAAGGATTTTTGGAAAGGAAAGGTGAATATATGTTTATAGATAAAGCCAAGATTTTCATAAAGTCAGGTAAAGGTGGAGACGGTGCTGTTTCTTTTAGAAGAGAAAAGTATGTTCCACTTGGTGGACCAGACGGAGGAGATGGAGGAAAAGGTGGAAGCATAATCTTTAAGGTTGATCCAGGTATGACAACTCTTCTTGATTTTAAATATAAGAAAAAATATGTAGCAGAAGATGGAGGAAATGGTTCAACATCAAAATGCTATGGAAAAGATGGTAAAGATCTTTACATAATGGTTCCTATGGGGACTATAGTAAGAGAAGCAGAAACTAATAAAGTTATTGCGGACCTTTCTCATAAAGATGATGAATTTAAATTCTTAAGAGGTGGTAAAGGGGGAAAAGGAAACTGTAAGTTTGCTACTCCAACTAGACAGGCACCACACTTTGCAGAGCCAGGTATGCCTGGAGAAGAAATGTTTGTTGTATTAGAATTAAAGCTACTTGCAGATGTAGGATTATTAGGATTCCCTAATGTAGGAAAGTCTACTTTCTTATCAATGACAACAGCTGCTAAGCCAAAGATAGCTAACTATCACTTTACAACTATTAAGCCAAACTTAGGAGTTGTTGCACCAGAAGGTACACCACCATTTGTTATGGCTGATATTCCTGGTATAATTGAAGGAGCAGCAGAAGGTGTAGGTTTAGGATTACAATTCTTAAGACACGTTGAAAGAACAAGATTATTAATTCATATAGTAGATATTTCTGGATTAGAGGGAAGAGACCCATTTGAAGACTTTGTTAAGATTAATGAAGAACTTAAAAAATATTCAGTAAAACTATGGGATAGACCTCAAATAGTTGTAGCTAATAAAACAGATATGCTTTATGATGAAGATGTATATGAAGACTTCAAGAAGAAAGTTAATGAACTAGGATTTGATAAAGTTTATAAAATGTCTGCAGCTACAAGAGAAGGTGTTGATGCTGTTATAAAGGAAGCAGCAAGAATGCTTCAAGAAATACCAGTAACAGACTTAGTTATATCAGAAGAAGAAAGATATATACCAGAAGAAAAGAAATTTACTTATACAGTTAGAGTTGAACCTAATGAAGAAGGAACTAATACATATGTTGTAGAAGGTTCATTCGTAGATAGACTATTATCTGCTGTTAATATCCATGATGCAGATTCTTTAAGATACTTCCATAAGGTATTAAACAATAAGGGTGTATTACAAGAACTTAGAGAAATGGGTATCGAAGATGGAGATATGGTTAGACTTAAAGATTTTGAATTTGAATACTTATTATAATAGGAGGGCATTTAATGCTTAAGGGAAAAGAAAGAGCTTATTTAAGAGGCTTAGCTAATGATTTAACACCAATATTCCAAATTGGTAAAAACGGAATAGAAGAAACATTTTTAAAGCAAGTAGAAGAAGCTTTAGAAAAAAGAGAATTAATAAAAATAAAAGTATTAGAAAATAGTGGTCTTGAAACAAGAGCAGCATCAGATTATATATGTAGCAAAATTGGTGCTGAAGGAATTCAAGCTATAGGAAGTAAAATTGTTTTATATAAACAATCAAAGAAAAATCCTAAAATAGAAATACCTAAGAGATAGTTATGGAAAGACTAGGTATAATAGGTGGAACTTTTGACCCTATTCACTTAGGTCATATTTATATAGCTAAACAAGCAAAAGAAAAGTTAAATTTAGATAAAGTAATATTTATGCCAGCGGGAAGCCAGCCTCTTAAAGTTAATAAGAAGGTTACTAAGGCTTCCCTTAGGCTACAAATGGTTAAAAAAGCTATACAAGGAATAGGATATTTTGAAGTTTCAGATTATGAAATAAATAAAGAAGGTATGAGCTACACATATTTAACATTAGAAAAATTTTATTCGCCTGATAGAGAGTTATTCTTTATTACTGGAGCAGATTGCTTAATGAGTTTAGAACTATGGCAAGGTGTAGAAAAAATATTTAAATATTGTACTTTTGTAGTTTTTACAAGACCAGGTTACGATAAATCAGAATTAAAAAAGAAAAAATTAAATTTAGAAGAGAAATATAAGACAAAGATAGAGGTACTTGAAGTAAGTAGTCCTAATATATCTTCTACAAAAGTTAGAGAAGGAATAAAAGATAGAATAGATGTTTCTAAATTTCTTCCAGAAGGTGTGTTAGAGATTATTAAAGAGCATGGTTTATATAGGGAGTGATAGGGTGAGATCATTAGATGAATGCTATGAATATGTAAAAACAAATCTTAAAGATAGTAGATTTATACATACATTAGGAGTAGTATCAGTAGCAAAAAAATTAGCAGATAAAAATGGCGTATCACAAGAAAAAGCAGAAATAGCAGCTTTAACTCATGATATTGCTAAAAATATGCCTAAAAATGAAATGATAAGCTTATTTAATAAATATAAAATAGAATTAAGTGAAGATGAAAAGAATACTCCAAGTCTTTGGCATAGTATACTGGCACCAATAGTTGCAAAAGAAGCATTAGATATAGATGATGAAGAAATTTTAAGTGCAATTAGATGGCATACTACAGGGAAAGAAAATATGTCTAAGCTTGATAAGATTATATATATAGCTGATATGATTGAGCCATCAAGAAATTTTGATGGAGTAGAGGAAATAAGAAACACTACACTAAATAATTTAGATGAAGGTGTTCTTCTTGGGTTAAATCATACATTAAAATTTTTATTAGATAAAAATTTTCTTATTGATATAAATACTGTAAAGGCTAGAAACTATTTAATAAATAAATAAGTTTTAGTGATGGAGGGGTATTGGATGGATAAAAGAAGAAAAAGATCTCCCGAAGAAATTGAAGCTATTAGAAGAAGAAGGATGAGAGAAGAACGTGCTAGAAGACAGGGAAGCTCTCCTAATAATAGAAGAATAGAAAGTGAGAGAGTAGGTAGACCAAACTCTCCTTCAAAAAGAAGACCAGATAATAATATACCTGTACAAAGAAGAAGAACAGATAGTGAAAGAGTTAATAGAGAAAGTGTTAATAGAAAACCTAGAAAAGGTTCTAAGAAAAAAGTTAGTACATTTAAAAAAATAGCAACTGGAATAGCATTGGTATTATGTATAATAATTTTAATAGTAGGTGCTAATATAATTAGATTTTTTTCAAAGATTGAAAATAACTGCTCTGTTGATGGTATAAAACCTAGTAGAGGAGAATGTACAAATATCTTAGTATTAGGATTAGATATAGGTGCTGTAGGGGTAGAAGAGGATTCGTCTATAAAAAGAACAGATACTATGTTGCTTGTTAGTTATAATCCATCATCAAAAGCTACTAATATAATTTCTATACCTAGAGATACACTTATAAAAGAAAACGGGAAAAGCTATAAGATAAATTCAGCTTATCCAATGGGTGGTGACTCTAAGGTTATAAATGTTGTTGAAAATTTATTGTCAACAAAAATTAATTATTTAGTTAAAGTTGATTATGAAGCTTTTAGAGATATTATAGATGCCATTGGTGGAGTTGATATGAAAATAGAGCAAGACATGATATATGATGATGATGCTCAAAATCTTCATATAAACTTTAAAGGTGGAACTATAGAACATTTAGATGGACAAAAAGCAGAAGAATTTTTTAGATGGAGAAAAAATAATGATGGTACAGGACTAGCTACTGGAGATTTAGGAAGAATAGAAAATCAACATAAGCTAATGAGTAAGGTTGTAGATAAAATTAAAAGTCCTACTATTATATTTAAAATGTCAAAAATATTAGATAGTATAGCTGTTAATATAGATACTAATATGTCAGGTGGAAGTATGTTTTCTACAGCATTAAAAGTTATGACATCTGATGTAAATATGACCACTCTTAAGGGTGAAGGAAAAATGATTGGTGGTGTATCTTATTTTGTATTATATAAAGATGAAAATGCTGAGCTTATAGAAGCCATTAATGGAAGTGACATTAAATTGGATTCTTTTAATAAATCTTCCTTAAGGATACTTGTAGAGAATGGAACTAACAGAAATAAGCTAGCAGCTAGAGGTAAGAGTTTACTTCAAGGAGCAGGTTGGAGCTCCATAGATGTAGGTAATGGAGATTTAACTAAAAAAAGTATAATATATTGTAAGAACAAAGATGTTTTTGAATCAATAGAAAAAACATTAGGTGATATGAAAACAAGTACTGATATACCAGAAAAAGATAGATATGAAGGATATGATATTATTATTATTTTAGGTGATGATTACAGCAAATAGGAGATGACTATGAGTATTTTAGAAAGAAAAGTTGAAGAGAACTATGATGGAGTAGTTATAAGAGAATTCTTAAAAGAAGAACTTGAGTTATCAAGTAGACTTATTCGTAGGTCAGCATTAGAAAAAAGAATATTTGTTAATGATGAACCTGTTAGAATGAGAAAGGTGCTTCATACTGGAGATGTGGTAAAAATACAACTTCAAAGAGAAGAGAGCCAAAATATTATTCCAGAAAAAATGAACTTAGATATAGTATATGAAGATGAAGATATACTAGTTTTAAATAAGCCTCCATATACAGTTGTTCATCCAACAAGAGGATATCCAACAGGGACTTTAGCAAATGGAATATTATATTATTTTCAAGAGACTAATCAAAACTGCATAGTAAGGCTTGTAAGTAGATTAGATATGGATACTTCAGGACTTATAGTAATAGGTAAAAATCAATATGCTCATATGGCCCTTTCAAAAGAAATGAAGTTAAATAGAATGGAAAAAAGATATTTAGCAGTTGTTCATGGTCATCTTAAGGAAAAAGAAGGGACAATAAATTTACCTATATTTAAACCAGAAGATGAAGAATCTATATTTAAGAGAATTGTAGATGAAAGAGGACAAGATAGTGTAACTCATTATAAAGTTATAAAGAGTTTTGAGAATGCAGATTTAGTAGAGTGTCTATTAGAAACAGGAAGAACTCATCAAATAAGAGTTCACTTAAGTCATATAGGTCATCCTATTTATGGAGATACTCTTTATGGATATGGTGAAGAAGAAAAAGACCTTATACCAAGGCAGGCTTTACATGCATATAAGCTTAAGTTTCAATGTCCAAGAAGTAAGGAAATGTTATCTTTAGAAGCAAGTCTTCCAAAAGATATAGAAGATTTAATAAGTAAATTAGAACAGGTAGAGAAGTAATCTCTACCTGTTTTTTCTAGCTCGTTTCATTAATTCAATAGAACGTTTATGTTTTCTTTTAAATTTTCTTTGCTTTCTAGTTAATATTAAATATATAAATATTAATATTAGTATAACAAGAACTATTTTTAAAACTTTATATATAATATTAATGCTTTCTTCAGGCTCAGTGATTTTTTCTATTACAGATTTATATTCTCTAGATATACCACTAGCTAAGGTTACATTTCCTATTTCTTTCCCATTAATTAAAACCTTAGCATTAACTATTTTATCACCACGATTAAGAGATTTCTTATTATAATCAGTAGTAATATTATAATCTAATTTATAGTTAACATTTTCAGCGTCATCATTAGAAAATGTATAATACATATCACTAGAAGCAAGAAGAGGAATATTAGTACCATCTTCTAAGGTAAATGAATCAATTTCATCACCTTGGCTAAATAATTGTATGCACTTAAAATTATCAAAACCATAATCAAATATTTTTTTTACATCACCATATACAACATCAATATTTTCACCATTTAAGAAAGATGCAACTAGTGTAAGACCATCTTTTTCGGCAACAGCAACATTAGTAAATTTTGCGGCTTCAGTATATCCCTTTTTTGCAGTAACTGCATATTCATAATAATATTTTGAATTAGGTAATAATATGTAATTATGATTGGTAACAGAAAGAACATGACCATCTATGACACTTGGAGAAAATTCTAAATATCTTGTAGTAGATATATTCATAAAATCAGGGTCTTTAATAGCTTCTTTCATAATAATTGCTAAGTCTCTTGGTGTTGTTACATGTTCAGGATCTGGAAGACCACTTGGATTTTTAAAGTTACTATTATTAGCACCTATAGATTTAGCTTTTTTATTCATAAGTTCAGCAAATGCTTCTATTGAACCAGCCACATGTTCTGCTAAGGCATTTGCACAATCATTTCCAGAAAATAATATTAATGCTGTTAAAAGCTCCTGAACAGTATATTGATCTCCTTCTCTAAGACCTACTTTTGTTCCATCAGCAGCTGGACAATTTCTACTTACTGTAACTAATTCACTTAAGTCATCAACTTCATCAAGAACTACCATAGCTGTAAGAACTTTTGTTGTTGATGCAGGATAAAATTGCTTATCAGCTTCTTTTCCATATAAAACTTGTCCTGTTCTAGCATCCATTAAGACTAATCCACTAGATCCCAATTCTGGTGGATTATCTATAGCATATGCTGTAGTAATGTTTAAATTTATTATTAAACTAATAAATAATCCTACTATTAAGATTCTAGACCATAATAAAAAATATTTTTTCATTTTTTATAAATACCTCATTTTAATAATTTCATAAGGTATATTCTAACAAAAAAATTAAAATAAATCTATAAATTTAGCAAAACAACCTTTGAAAATTACTTGATTATAGAAAAAGTGTCAATAATAATTATTGAAGTTATTTAAGGAGAGGAATTATGAAGCAAAAATATAAGGCAATAGGAATTTTATTAGTAGGAATAATTTTATTAATTGTATATTTATGTGGAGGAATAAAAAATTTAAATAAAAATAATGATGAAGTTATTTTTGTTGGAGAAGATGAGGAGAATGAAGAAACAGAAGTAGCTTCAATAAATAATGAAAAAATCGTAGTTGATATAAAAGGTGAAGTTAAAAATCCTAATATATATTGGTTAGATGAAGGTAGTATAGTAGAAGATTTAATATTTGCTGCAGGAGGGATAACAGAATATGGAGACTTGAGCAATATAAATAGAGCTGAGGAGTTAATTAATCATCAATCAATAGTTATTCCTAATATTAATGATGAGGAAGAACAACAAGAGAATATAATATCTGTTTCAGGAAATAATAATGAAGATATTATTAATATAAATACTGCATCTATTAGTGAGTTAGATTCTCTTCCAGGAATAGGAGCAGCTAAGGCAGAAGCCATAATAAACTATAGAGAAGAAAATGGAAACTTTAAAACCGTAGAAGAAATAAAGAATGTTAGCGGAATTGGAGAAAGTGTTTTTGAAAAAATTAAAAATAAAATAAAAACTTGAAAGAAAGAGAATTTTGTTTAAAATTAAAAAGAATAATGCTATAATTAAAAAGTGTTAGGTATAAATACATTCTAGATTTAAGGAGGATAGACATGTCAAGAAAGTTAATCTCAATTTTATTAGTGACAATGCTATCAATAACTATGGTAGGATGTGGAGATAAAAATGAGGGTAATGCAAGTGGAACAAGTACTGTTACTGCAAGTGATAAGTACAAAGATCTTGATGGAGAATGGGCAGAGGATTTAAGTCTAGATGAACTAGAGAAAAAATACGATTCTCTTTTAAAAAAGGTTGAAGAAAGAAACAGATATTATGGTCTAGAGTATGAAACTAAAGAGGACGTAAAAGAAACTGAAACTCAAACAATGAGTGAAGAATATTTGTATTTAGAAAATAAAAAAGCCGAAAAAAATCGCCTTGAAACATTATATTTTGCTTTAAGGACATATGGAAAAGAACTTTCTGAAGGACAAATAGTGATGAAATTAGCCTTAAATTTTGATGGGGAAAAGGCTTTAAAAGAAAAGAATTTTGATTTTGGTGAAACATCTTTAGCATCTTATTCTGCAATATTTACAGGTGAAAAAGATAGAGATTATAAGTCAATTAATGAAGAAATTCTAACAGTATTACAAAGTGAAGATGAAGAAGGTATAATCAAAAACAATATAAATGGACTATATGAAGAATTTATAGTTTCAAAAGAATATATAGTTTATAGATTAGAAACTAAAAAATTCAACTTCGCAACTGAAAATGGAGAAAATAATAAATAATTCTAAATAGTTTATAGTGGTATATTTAAGGAGGAGAATATTTTGTTTAAAAGATTAGCAGCAAGTATAATAGATGAGGTAATAGTAGTAGCTATAGGAGCAGCAGGTTTAGCTATATTTGAGGGAATATTAAGATTAATAGGATTCCAAATGAATATTAGTTACCTAGCAGTTTTTGCATGTATAGCATTAGGAATAGCTAATATAATTTACTTTACAGTATGTGAAAAGAGTATTGGAAGAAAAGTATTAAAAGTATAAAAAAGAACATAGGAGTGTAAATGAGAAAAGGTAGTGAAATATCAGTAAAAATAGAAAAGACAGAGTTTCCGTCTATAGGAATTGGGTGGGATGGAAATAGAAAGATTTATGTTAAGAATACCTTTCCAGGACAAGTTGTTAAAGGAAGGGTAAAAAAGAAAAAAGCTGATTATGCAGAACTAAAGTTATTAGGGACTGAGGAAAAGGCTGAATATGAAATAGATGCAATATGTCCTAACTTTGGCATTTGTGGAGGTTGTTCATCTCAAAATTTAACTTATGATAAACAACTTGAATTGCTTGGTGAGGAAGTAAAAGAATTGTTTAAGGAAGCAGATGTTACTACTGGAGAATATGAAGGTGTAACAGGAAGTGCAGAACAATGGGAATACAGAAATAAGATGGAATTCACTTTTGGAGATATGGAAAAAGGTGGAGAGCTTACTTTAGGTATGCACATGAAAAACAAATCTTTTGGAATTATCAATGTACATGAATGTAAGATAGTAGATGAGGACTTTAGAAAGATTATTTCATTAACTGTTGAATACTTTAGGAAACAAAACTTACCTTATTATAGAGTTATGAAAAGGGAAGGCTACCTAAGACATCTTGTTATAAGAAAAGCTAAAAATACAGGAGAAATTCTAGTAAATTTAGTAACAACTACTCAAATAGATTTTGACCTAACAGAGTATACAGAAATATTAAAAAATGCACAATTTGATGGAACTTTAGTTTCAATATTACATACAGAAAATAACTCTTTATCTGATGCAGTAATACCAGAAAAGGTTAATATACTATATGGTAAAGATTATATTCAAGAAGAACTTCTTGGACTAAAGTTTAAAATATCACCATTTTCATTCTTCCAAACTAATACTAAGGGCGCAGAAGGTCTTTATAATATAGTTAGAGAGTATATGGGAGATTCAGAAAATAAGGTTGTATTTGATTTATATTGTGGAACAGGAACTATAGGACAGATAGTTGCACCAAAAGCAAAAAAAGTTGTGGGAATAGAGCTTATTGAAGAAGCAGTAGAAGCAGCTAAAGAAAATGCTAAACTAAATGGTTTAGATAACTGTGAATTTATAGCAGGAGATGTTGCTGTAACTATAAAAGAAGTTAAAGATAAGCCAGACATAATTATTTTAGATCCACCAAGAAGTGGAGTACATCCAAAGGCATTAGAATATGTAATTAAATTTAATGCACTAGAAATAATATATGTATCATGTAATCCTAAAACACTAGTAACAGATTTAAAGGTTCTAAGAAATGCAGGATACAAAATAGTAAAAACTAGAGTTAAGGATATGTTCCCTAATACACCTCATGGTGAGGTAGTTGTTAAGCTGATAAAAAAATAAGAAATTAATTAATAGGAACTGCGAGATAATCTTGTGGTTCCTTAATTATTTTTACAAAGAAATATTTTTTATTTGAGCTTGCTTATAAGTTGTTTAATATCAGGAATTGGATTTGTTGGTTTGTATTGGCCTGAAAATATATAAATGACTTATGAAGATAGGCTTACTTGTAAATTGTCGTGATGAAGATACAAGGGTATTTTACCCGTGAGATTGTATTACAGGATGAGAGGAGAAAATCCTTCCATCCTGTTTTTTTTAGTAATAATCATTAACTAAGGGAATTAAAAAAATGAAAAAGTTCCATATATAATTGATAAATTTAGTTGTTAAAACATTACTAGTTCAGTTATAATTGGTGATGTGATTATAAGAAAGGAATTTAAGGATGAGAGATAATTTAACAAATAAATTAAATCAGAAGTATTTATATATTTTTTTGGTCATGACTATTTTATTATTTGTAGGTATAGCTTTTTCTTTAGCATCGCCTATAGAGATTTTAAGAGGTATAAAGCAAATTGTTATTTCTAGAGATACACTTATAACAGATTATTTTAGATTAGCTAATTATGGATCAGCATTTTTTAATAGTGCACTTATGATGATATTAATTGTTTTTATTATTTATAGATTACAAATTCCTATTACAGGGCTTACATTAGCAGTATTTTTTATAAATGCAGGGTTCGCTTTATTTGGTAAAAACATTATAAATGGACTTCCTATTTTAGCTGGAACTTATTTATATGCTAAAATTCAAGGTGTTAGTGTAAAAAGATATATATACACAGGGTTGTTTGGAACTTGTTTAGCGCCTTTAGTTACAGAAATGGTATACTTATTACCTTTTCCTATTGTAATTAATATAGCATTAGCAATATTAACAGGCTTATTAATTGGGTTTATATTGCCTTCTTTAGCAGTACATACAGCTTCAATGCATATGGGATATAGTTTATTTAATGTAGGATTTGCAGCAGGTATAGTAGGCTTTATTATTGTAAGTATTTTAAAAGCCTTTGGTTTAGAAAGTGAATCCATATTTATTTGGGAAGAAGGTAGACCTTTTTGGCTTATAATGTTACTATATATTTATTTTTTAGCTACATTTATATATGGTGTGTGGATAAATAAAGGAAATATAAAGACAGCATTTAAAATATTAAAACATCCTGGACGAGCAGTAGCGGATTTTATTTTAATGGATGGGGTAGGAAATACACTAATTAATATGTCTATTGTAGGTACTTTTTGTTTAACTTACATATTATTAATTGGTGGAGATTTATCAGGACCTGTAGTAGGAGGAATTCTTACTGTTTTTGGTTTTTCAGCTTTTGGTGTTCATATTAAGAATTATATTCCTTGTATATTAGGTGTATATATTGCGGCTTATATTAAGATTTTTAATCCTATATTGCCATCAATTCAATTGGCAGCACTATTTTCTGCGGGTCTTTCACCTATTGCTGGTCAATTTGGAGTAGTTGCAGGTATATTTGCAGGAATATTACATACATCTATTGTAACATCTACAACTGAGATGTATTTAGGATTAAATTTATATAATAATGGATTTGCAGCAGGATTTGTTGCTATAATAATGATTCCAGTATTAGAAAGCTTTATGAGAAAATTTGAAAAGCGTAACTTAGGGAGAAGATAAGTATGTTACATGAAGAAAAGAAAATTGCTAAAATTGTAGAGGAACTAACTATTTTTTTCTTTGGAATAGGCGGAAATAATATGAGTTCTACTATAAAAAGAATAGATGATGAAGCAGTTATTATATTTAAATCTAATTATGATAAAAGCTATGATTATAAAATAGAAGCTATGGAGAATTTACTTAAAGAGCAAAAAAATGAAGGCATTGAGGATATTTATTGGGAGTTAGCAGGATCAGGAGACCCAGGGGAGACAAGCCAGTTACTTCTTATAGGGATGATGGTAGATGAAGCAACTGTAACACGAGAAGAGGATTATATAATTATAGAATTAAAAAAGAATATGTATTAAAAAAGCAAAGTAAAAAACTTGATGTTCAATAAATTAAGCATCAAGTTTTTTTATTAATAATATAATTTAATAATAAAGGTACTTCCTCCACCTTCTGTATCATCTACTGTTAGGGTGCCTTTATGTAAGGATATTATTTCTTTTGCAACAGATAAACCTAAGCCAAAATGGTCTTTGCTATTATGTGATTTGTCACTTCTATAAAAAGGTTCAAATATATGAAGCTTATCTTTTTCACTTATTCCAACTCCATTATCTATTACTAGTATTTTTATAATATTATTTTTATAAAGAAGTTTTAATTTAACAGTACCATTTTCTTTAGAATAACTAAATGCATTATTTATTAAAATAAAAAGAACTTGAATAAGTCTATCTTTATCACATTTATATTTAGGTATTTCTTCTTCTGGAAGCTCAATAAAGAAGTTAATATTTTTTTCTTTTGCAATTAATTCATAATTTTCATAAGTATCTAATAAAATTGTATCTATTTCTTCAAGATTAAAATTAACACTCCAACTTTTATTATTTGCACTTGCAAGAATAAGCATATCATTTATTAATTTACTCATTCTATTTCCTTCAGAATTTATAATATTAATAAACTTTTCTTTTTCTTCTTTAACTGAAGCTTTTTCTAAAGCAGATGTACTAGAAATAATAACAGAAAGTGGAGTACGAAGCTCATGAGAAGCAGCAGCAATAAATTTATTTTGCTTTTCTTTACTTTCAATTACTGGTTTTATAGCTTTTTTAGAAAATAAATATGAGAAAATAGTTAATAATATTATAGCTATAATATCTGTAGCAACGTAAAAAATAACTTGTTTATAAAGCTGTGTATAATAGCTATCTAGAGGATAAAATATTATAGCACTAATGTAACCATTATTTTTAGGAATACTTCCTACAGATACAAAATATTCAGTTTTATCATGAGTAATTGTAAAATCAATAAAAGTAAACATTGAAGAAATAGTATTATGACCATCTAAATTAAATGAATACTTAGATAGAGCTTTTACTTTTATTTTTTCAATAAGTTCAGAATAGTTACTAGAACTATTAAATTTATTTAAGGTTAAAGGTTGTCCATTATCTTCTGCATAAAGGTATATATTATCATTTTCTTCATATTGAATAACCCATTGTAATGAAATATTATTTTGAGATTGAAAATAATAATAAATAGAATTAGCATTATTTAAAAATATATTATATTCTGTTTCATACAAATTATTTTTATAAAATATTAGATTAATAGTGGAGATTATTATAAGTATAATGCTAGTAATAGTAGCACATAGTAAAGTTAAATTAATTTGTAACCTTTTAAACATTATTCTTCTCCAATTTATATCCTAGCCCTCTAATAGTTTTTATAGTAAGAGAACTATTTACAGACTTTAAACGTCTTCTAATAAAGTATATATAATTATCAATATTACCATTTTCCACATCTGCAAAAGAACCCCATACTATAGATAAAAGTCTTTCACGAGATATTGTTGTGTGTGGATTTTTTATAAATAATAATAAAACATCACCTTCTCTTTTTGATAAAGAGCAAGATTTTGAATTACAACTAAGGATACGTTCATTTATATTATATTCTATATCATGATAAGTTAAATTATCAGTTGATTCAATTTGTCTTGGTCTCCTTGCTATACATCTAATTCTTGCATTCAACTCATTAAAATCAAATGGCTTAATCATATAATCATCAGCACCATTATCAAGACCATTTATTCTATCATTAACTTCTCCTAAAGCTGTTAGCATTATAACAGGAGTGTTTATTCCTTCATTTCTAATTGTAGATAGTATGGATATGCCATCTATAGAAGGTAACATTCTATCTAAAATAATTAAGTCATGTGAATTCTCTTTAATAATATATAATGCTTCTTCACCATCATTACATACATCAACAGTAAAATTTTCTTTTTTAAGTTGAAAACTTAGAGATTCACATAAATTAAGGTCATCTTCAACTAAAAGTATTTTCAAAAAATCACTTCCTATACAGTATTTATCTGATGTCTAGCCGTTGTAACACTCCCTTGTTTTATATAACAGGGAGCTAACAACGGACACGACCCTAGATTAACTCAGCTAAATTCAGTAGGAGATAAAAACTCCTACTGAATAAGTTTCGTTTTACAATCATTATAACAAAAATTAGGTTACTGTTCAAAAATAAAGTAAAACATTAATTTTTTAGAGAAAATTT
>JAFADP010000178.1 GCA_023424785.1 Bacillota bacterium | reverse complement strand
ATAAAAATTGTAAAAGATAAAGGGCATGAAGTTATTAACTTTGGTGTATTTAAGGATGAAAATGTTGAGTATTCATATGTTGAAACTGCAATGTTAATAAGTATATTGTTAGAAAGTAGCGCCGTAGATTTTGTAGTAACGGGTTGTACTTCAGGTCAAGGAATGATGCTTGCGTGCAATAGTTTACCATCAATATTATGTGGATATATTGAAAATCCGTCTGATGCTTATTTATTTGGAAAAATTAACAATGGTAATGCAGTTTCAATTCCACTTGGACTAAATTTTGGATGGGCTGCTGAAATTAATTTACAATGTATATTAGAAAAGTTATTTGATGAGCCATTTGGAATAGGATATCCTAAACAAGATTCAATAAGAAAACAAAAAGATACCAAGTTATTAAAGTCTATAAATTCTATTACCAAAAGGGAACTTAAGGATATAATTCCTAAATTAGAAGTAGATTTTATGAGAAAAGTTGTTAGTAGAGATAATGTTTTTGATTATTTAATAAAATATGCACAAGATAATGAGTTAATTAAACTACTGCAATCATATAGATAAATTTCAATTTATCTATTAAATTTAATGAATAATATTAATAATATTGTGACTTAAAAGAATATCCAAATAGGACATGCTTTATACTATACTTATTTTCAAATATTTTAAATAAATTTACAATACTTTACTTAAAATAAATTTATTGACATAAATGCTTTGGAGTGATAGTATAATTTCTATAAGGATTAAGAAATTCATAACTATAAAACAAAGATGTTTAGTAATGCTTGTTTTATAGTTATGAATTTTTTTATTTTGAAAAAATAAAGGGGGTTATTTATGGATACTTTATCAAATATTTTGGGGAAAATTGATGATTTTGTATGGGGACCAGTAATGCTTGTATTATTAGTGGGAACTGGTATTTTGCTTACTATAAGGCTTAGCTTTTATCCTTGGAGAAATTTAGGGTATGCATTAAAAAGTGTTTTAAGTAAGGAAGCAAGAACAAGAAAAAGAGGGGAAGGTGATATTTCTCCATTTTCAGCATTAATGACAGCTCTTGCAGCAACAATAGGTACAGGAAATATTGTTGGTGTTGCGACAGCAATGGTACTTGGAGGTCCTGGTGCATTGGTGTGGATGTGGATTTCAGCATTTTTTGGACTTTCATCTAAATTTAGTGAATGTATGCTTGCAATAAAGTATCGTAAGGTTAATGAAAAAGGTGAAATGTCTGGCGGACCAATGTATACAATGAAGCATGCATTTAAAAATAAAACTTTCGGAAATATTATGGGATTTTTATTTGCATTATTTACTGTACTTGCTTCATTTGGTATTGGTAACTTAACTCAAGCAAATTCAATTTCAGCTGCTATGGATGAAACTTTTGGAATATCAACAAAAGTAGTAGGAGTAATAATAACAGTTCTTGCACTTGTAATAATAGTTGGTGGTATAAAGAGTATTTCTAAAGTATCTCAAGTAGTTGTTCCAGGTATGGCTATATTTTATATGATAGGTGGAATTATTGTTATTTTAGGGAATATAAAAGGTCTTCCAAGTGGATTAGCAACTATTTTTTCTATGGCATTTAGTGTAGAGTCTGTTGCAGGTGGAGTTGGTGGTACTATAATGGTTAGTATGATGCAATCTCTTCGTTGGGGTGTTGCAAGAGGGGTATTCTCTAATGAAGCAGGCCTTGGCTCTGCAGCAATAACAGCAGCAGCTGCAACAACTGACAATCCAGTTAGACAAGGCTATATTAATATGACAGGTACTTTCTTTGATACAATAGTTGTATGTACAGTTACTGGTCTTGCAATTGCAAGTTCAGGAGTGTTAGGTACACTAGATGCATCAGGAGAGTTAGTTACAGGATCTGCATTAACAATTTTAGCTTTCTCAACAGTACTTGGAAAAGCAGGTGGTATTCTTGTTAGTATTGGAATAGCATTATTTGCATTCTCTACTATTATAGGATGGGAATATCATGGTGAAAAAGCATTTGAATATATATTTAAAAAACCTAAATACAATATTATTTATAGAGTAGTATTTTCTTTAGTTGCATATATTGGAGCTACAACAACACTAAAGATTGTATGGAGTTTCTCTGATATAATGAATGGATTAATGGCAATACCAAACTTAATATGTCTTATAGCTTTAAGTGGAGTAATAGCTAAGGATGTTAAGGAGTTCCAAAAGACTATTGAAGAAGAAAAACAAGCAAAGAAATTGGAAAATACAAGTAAAGAAATGAGTATGTAATATAGTTTTTAATTTAAATTCAAATATAAAGGTATTGCTTTTTTACAATACCTTTATATTTTTAAAAGTTCTTCATAATTAACGCTTATAATTTTAAATACTACTTCAAAAAACTCGTCATTATTTAATAAAGGAAAATCCTTCAGTGTATTTTTTATTATTAATTTTATATTATTCATATCAACATTTGGAATTTTATAATTATATTCTTTTAAAATAGGAATATAATTTAATCTAGTAAAAGAAGTGGAAAACCATTTATTTTCTAAACTTTTCTCGTCTAATACTCCAGATAAACTTAAATTATTATCAAAGTTTGGTGCTAATCCTATTGGAACTCCGTCTTTTCTTAATATACCAAAATTAAAAGTATGCCTATCTATGTTATAGCACAAAGCATCCATAAAGGTTATATCTAAAAAGTCATTTATATATCCAAGTTCATCAATAATTTTTATAGAGTCATCTATTTCCCAATAATCTTTTACAAAACTATACATAGGTTCAAAGTCAACTTTAGCATTATTAGTAAAGTCCCTACATCTCACTAATGTACCTTCATTTATAGGTTCATATTTTATAGCATTAAAGCCTAAAGAAATTGAAATATTTGAAGTTAATACTTCTGCAAAATTTTCTTTTAAGGAACCTTTTTTTATCATATACCATTTGTTATGAATAAGCTTCCAACACTTCTCAAAACTACCTATATTGGTTAGTTCGGGAGATATATTAATGTTACTAAAGTTAATAACATCACCATTACCGTAAAGAGCAATAGTATTTAATCCATCAGATAATTTACTTCTAACATCTTTATAAGTTATTATTTCATTTTCAAACTTAAGCCAATAGTTATCAGTAATACTAAGGGCTCTAGCCTTAATAACTAT
The DNA here is from genome assembly GCA_023424785.1 of Bacillota bacterium. GTDB lineage: Bacteria > Bacillota > Clostridia > Clostridiales > Clostridiaceae > Clostridium. The sequence goes on along the minus strand of JAFADP010000178.1, from coordinate 810 downwards.
TTCTTTAGGAATTTCAGTTCTTACACTTAATCTACGGCGAAGCTGCCTTGAGTTAGTCCTGTGAGTATCTATAGCTCTTGTTTGGAGCCAAGCTTCAAAAGAACCAGGTTGCTTATTTAACATCATAACAGGTAATAAATCATCATTTAAAGATTTTATAAACTCTGTATTTTTAATTATTCCAATTTCAATGTCTTTATACATTAAATAACCATTAAAATTTATATCTTCATATTTAGAGTACTTATTAAGGATGGTAGTTAAATTATTCATAAGTTCCTCCTTTAATAAACATAATAAATAAAGTATTAATTATAATTATAGTGGAATTATAATTAATTTTTAAGATTCTTTTTCACAAAATTGAAGAAATTTTTGTATATAAATTTTGTTTGCAAAGGATAACACTGCAGAACGAACAATTTCCGTTTGAGGAGTTATTTCTATGGCGATATTAGGCAATTCAAAATTTCTAGTAGTAAAGGCTGCTTTTAGAGCATTTTCTAACTCATTACAAAAATAATCGTAAGCTTGATCAATAGGATATGTATTAATTTGAATTCTAATTAAATTACATATTTCTGGTATGCTAAATACTTGTTTTAAAATACAAACTACAAACAGATAAGCTACATGATGCTTTGAATATTTTTTATTTTTAGGTGGTGATACAACCTTCTGTTTAACATAATTATTAACCATTGATGCTGTAAGAACTTTATCATTTTCAGAAACATAAAAGACACTTAAAGTATCTGTAATTATATTAAGGACTTGGTCCATATACAAATCTATATTAGGAAGTTCATT
>JAFADP010000046.1 GCA_023424785.1 Bacillota bacterium | reverse complement strand
TAGATAACTCTCTAGAATTTAAAAATTCCTTTCTTATAAAGTTATGACATAACCTTATTACACTCTCTATATTTTGAGTTAAGTTACCTAATACTCTTAATACAAAACCATTTACCTCAAGTTCTGATATACCAAAATAAATTGGTAGATTTAAATCTTTTATATTATTTCTTAAATGTTCAATAGTTTCTACATTAATATTTTTATTTATTACAAGTAATGTTCCAAAGTTTTGATACCCTTCAAAAAAACCTAATTTCGTTACATCATCTTCTCTTGGATTTACTAATAAATTATCTAATAGAACTATTTTATTATTTACATATACACTTGTTTTTAACTGTACATTACTATATTGAAATTCTTCTCCTTCTTTTGACCATCCAGATGTAATTCCATCACTGTATATGAGTGTTGCACTTTCATCCATATAAATATTATTTACTTGCTTATAAATTGCATCTTTATATAGTATTACACTATCTGTTATATACTCTAAGATGCTGTTTTTTTCTAAATTTATTAGAGTTTCTTGTTCAGTTTTCTCTCCATGTACACATTTATATACTTTTGTAGAGGCTTGAGTTGTTATAATTGCTCTTGAATCTTCCTTTAAATTAATGCTGTATTTATATTTTTCACCTTCAACATATCCTCCTCCAAGACCAACTATAAAATAAGTTGAAATTTTTTCACTATCAAGATGAATAGTTGGAGATAGTTTTATTAGACCATCAAATCTTTTTTCACTTATAACAGTTTTTTCATTCTTTTTCTCTAATACTATTTCAAATTCTCCTGCATACTTACTGTTACTCATATTACTTAATTCCTTCTAATAAACAATTCTTTTTAATCCAAGATAGAACTTCATTTACACCTTCATCTTTTTTTAAATTAGTAAATATAAATGTCTTCTCTTTTCTAAATGTTAATGTATCTCTTCTCATAACTTCTAAATCTGCTCCAACATAAGGAGCTAAATCTATCTTGTTAATGATAAACAAATCACTCTTTATCATTCCCTGTCCTGCTTTTCTTGGAATCTTTTCACCTTGCGCTACATCAATAATGTAAATAGAGAAATCAACTAAATCCGGACTAAATGTTGCCGCTAAGTTATCTCCACCACTTTCCAAAAAAATAATATCTAAGTCATTAAATCTGCTTTTCATTTCCTCTATAGCAGCAAAATTCATAGATGCATCTTCTCTTATTGCTGTGTGTGGGCATCCACCTGTCTCTACTCCAATAACTCTGTCTTCACTTAACACAGAATTCTTCACTAAAAATTTAGCATCTTCCTTTGTATAAATATCATTGGTAATAACTGCAAACTTATATTCATCTTTTGCTAATCTAGTTATTCTTTCTATTAATAAAGTTTTTCCACTTCCAACAGGACCTCCTACACCTATTATTACTGGTTTTTTCATATATCTCACCCTTTACCATATAACTAATTTTAATTTTCTTTTTTTGATTTTAAGACATAAATAATCTAAACTCTAGTATTTCATGATTTATCTGAGCTAATTCAATACCTGGAATACTTGCACCAAAAAAACTATAATCTAAGTTTTTAATTTTTTGATATAAAACTTTAAAACTCTCACTACACTTTTGAAGAATTATTTGACCATCTTTTTGTCCTAATGGTATAGCTCTGACACCATTTTGAATAAGTGTTGAGATTGTACTATACATATGAAAAATTATAGCTTCCTCTTCATTAAAATTTAAAGAATACATAAGTAATCCAAAGACTATAGCTGGGTGACCAAAAGCTTCCTTTCCATTAATCTTTTCTTCATACTCTTTTAAAATGTCACTTTCATATAAATCAAGAAAAAGCTTAATCATTCTGCTGGCTATAAGCTTTGATCCATTTCTAGTTTCTTTAGCTATGGTTTGAACTGTAAGCATTCTATCAAGTTCTAAAATTTTTTCCCATTCATTCTTATTCAAATATTCATACAACATCCTAATTGCCAATCCATCACTATAAATAAATACATTGTTTAAAAACACATCAAGGTATTCTTTTAAACTTTCTGCATTTGTAATCTTGTTATTTCTCAAATAACTCTCCATACCATATGAATGATTAAAGGAACCTATAGGAAAGTTAGAGTCACATATTTGAATAACACGCAATACATTTATAATATTATCTTCATTACTTTTAGTGTGTGTGTGCAAATTCAACATGTTTAAACGCCTTTTTTAAAGTTATATTTTCTCTTGAATAATTAACATTATCTCTTTTTAATTCTTCTTCTACTAACCTATCATATTGGATTATCATTTTATTATCTTCAAATTGTGCTTGAAGATGCCTATTACCTAAAGCATGTGCTATTACTCCCATTTCAGTTATACTTGAAGGTTTAATAATTAACACATCTTCACTATTAGCTTTCACAACTATAAGTTTCTTATCTTCATTATAAAGAATATCACCATCTTTTAATTTTTCGTTATTATCTAATGTTATTCCATACTCTCTCTTATGGTCTGAAGTTACTCTTAAAATTCTTTTAAGCATATCTTCACTATTTAAATATATTGTTTCAACATGATATCCATTTAAATCATCTATTTCATTAATATTTCCTATTATCTCATGAAAAATCATTTCTCAATCCCTCCTATAAGATTTAAAAATTATATTAAATTTATTTTTAAACTTAGAATAAGAAGTATCTTTGTGCCAATGGTAATTCTTTTGCTGGTTCACAAGTTATTAACTCTCCATCTACAGTAACATCATAAGTTTCTGGATCAACGCCAAGTTTTGGAGTTGCATTATTTAATTTCATATCTTTCTTTGTTAAATTTCTTATTCCGCCTACTGGTAATACTAACTTTTGTAATCCCAACTCTTCTTTTATGCCATGTTCATATGCATATTTAGAAACAAAAGTTGCAGAAGTTGGGCATTTTGCTTTTCCATATGCTCCAAAACAATCTCTATAATATTCTGGTTGACACGTTGGAATAGATGCATTAGCTTCTCCTATTATTGATTTATTTACCATACCACCTTTTATTACTAAATGTGGTTTTACACCAAAGAATTGTGGATCCCAAAGCACTAAATCTGCCATCTTTCCTACTTCTACAGAACCTACATATTTTGATATTCCTTGTGCTAATGCTGGATTTATAGTATATTTTGCAACATATCTTCTTACTCTATTGTTATCATTTTCCTCAGAGTCCCCTTCTAATATTCCTCTTTGTTTTTTCATCTTACTTGCAGTTTGCCATGTTCTAGTAATAACTTCACCTATTCTTCCCATAGCCATTGAATCTGAACTCATAATACTAAATACGCCCATATCTTGTAATACATCTTCTGCTGCAATTGTTTGATGTCTTATTCTTGAATCTGCAAATGCAATATCTTCTGGAACTTTAGGATCTAAATGATGACATACCATTAGCATATCTAAATGTTCTGCAATTGTATTTATAGTAAAAGGTTTAGTTGGATTAGTTGAAGCTGGTATTACATTAAGCTTAGAAGCTACTTTTAACAAATCTGGTGCATGACCGCCACCTGCTCCTTCAGTGTGATATGTATGAATTGTTCTTCCTGCAATTGCTTCAATTGTATGTTCTACAAATCCACCTTCATTTAATGTATCAGTATGTACTGCAACTTGAACATCATATTTATCTGCTGTTTTTAATGAGTAAT
>JAFADP010000034.1 GCA_023424785.1 Bacillota bacterium | reverse complement strand
CAATATATAAAGACTCAACACTTGAAGCATTAATAGATTTAAAAACAATAAATAATACTTTAGATAGTAATAAAGAAATAAAAAATGCATTTAAAGTAATAAAAGAAAATAAAGAATGCAAAGAAATATTATTTAAAAATTTAGAAAGTATAGATAAAAGCAGTGTAGAAGAAATAGAAAAAGCCCTAAAAAATACCTTAGATGAAGTTAAGAATACAAATAAAGATGTATATGAAACTTTAATTAAAAATAGTAGTTTAAGTAGTATATTTAATGGGGCAAGTAAAGCTGATATAAGAATTATTTATAAGTTAACTGATTCTGAGTTTTTAGACAAAATGAAAGAAGTTAGAAAAAATATACCTAAACAAATCCGAGGAAAATATAATTTTGGATATGCAGATGTTAATATTCAAGGGATAGATAAAAAGGAATTTTTTGCACACAGTGGCATAAAGGATATCGATAGTATTGAAAATCCATTACAAAGAGAAAAGCTAAGTAATATATCTATTGAACCATCACAAGATGAAAAAGTATTTGATACTTTAGAGGTTAATGAAAGAAATGAAGTTAATGGAACTGGAGCATGGGATAGATGTAGAGATACAGAATTTAAAATACTAAATGAAATAGCTAATAAGTTAGGGGATAATACTAAAGCTTATGGAAAAATAAAATTATATACAGATTTAGATTGTTGTCCTAGTTGTAAAAGTGTTATTAAGCAATTTCAAGAAAGGTATCCCAATATAGACATTGAAATAATTTATAAAACTAGAGGTGGAGGAAAATAATGAACATTAATTTTTTTGAACTTAAATATTTAATTGCAGATAGTTTTTATAGTGAAATATTAAAAAATAAATATTCTTTTGAGCAATCTGCTGGAATATGCTATGAAGCATTTTCTGAATATATAAATAATAATGATATAGAATCCATAATATCAATAGCAGAAATAATTAGATTAAAAATAAGACATCAAGTAGAATTGACACAATACGATATTGATAATATGAAAAAGGTGCTTACCTTATGTAAAGTAATTAATGTTGAAAAAATATTAAATGATTCTGAGTACGAATACTTAGAAGAAGATATTCAAATTATAGAATATTACTATAATAAATTAGAAAAATGATATTTAAATATGAAGAGTTAAGAGAGTGTGCATAATAAAATACCTAGATAATTGTGAAAAAGATGAATTATATTGGATAAGTTAAGTTTTTGAAGATATTTCTGAGAATCTACAAAGTCGTGAGTTTATAAAGTGTCTAAGGAGATTAGATGTGAAATTCCTAGAGTTAGATATGACTAAAGATATTGATTTAGCAGAAGAATATATTATGTAAGTAGATGCATAAAAAGTAGTATTATACTAAAAGTGAAAGTTCGAAGAACAAAATATAAAATTTTGATTCTCACTTTTAATAGTGATAGGAGTCAATGTTTCTAAATAAAGAAGCATTGGCTCTTTTTCTATTTAAAAATTCAAGGAGATAGAAAGTATGTGTTAATTAAACGTTTGATATAATAATTGTATATGTAAATAAAAGTAATTAAGTAGCTATCGGAATTAGAAATAGGTTTGTGCTTAGCATCAATAATCCCTTTTTATGGTGATGGAGTAAAAATAGGATCTGAATTTCTTCAAACAGGATATAAATCAGCAGGAAAAATATTTTAAAATACTTTAGATAGCAATAAAGAAATAAAAAATGCATTTAAAGTAATAAAAGAAAATAAAGAATGCAAATAAAGATGTATATTACAATAGTTTGAGATAATATATTTATGTAAAGGAGGCTGTATCAAAACTTATTTTGATACAGCCCCATATATTTGTAACACTTATACATTAGATAAGAAATACTTTAAAAATGTTAAATCATTTGTTAGTTCAGGGTGAAAAGAAGTAGCAAACATATTATCTTGTTTAGCTGCAACTATATTGCCATCAACTTCACATAAAACTTTAACATTATCTTTAAATTCAGTTATAAATGGAGCTCTAATAAATACAAGTTCTAAAGGTTCCTTAGAAACTTCATTTATAATAGCCTTTGTTTTAAAGCTATCTATTTGTGTTCCAAAAGCATTTCTTCTAACTACAATATCCATAAGTCCTAAGTGACGTCTTTCATCATTTTCTATATGCTTTGCTAAAAGTATCATACCAGCACAGGTTCCCCATGTAGGTAGTCCACTTTTAATTTTTTCTCTTAAAGGATCCATAAGACCAGTAACTTCAAGAAGTTTTCCCATAGTAGTACTTTCTCCACCAGGAAGTATTAATGCATCAATATTATTTAATTCTTCTTCCTTTTTTATAGGAATAGCATTATGACCAAGAGCTGATATTTGTTCTAAATGTTCTATTACATCTCCTTGAAGAGATAATACGCCAACATTCATTCTACCAACCTCTTTCAGCATATCTAGTAGCTACTTCTTTAGCATTAATACCACTCATAGCACCACCTAAGTCTTCTGAAACTTCAGCTAGTTTTATTGGATCATTGTAATATGTAGTAGCAAGTACAATTGCTCTAGCTCTTTTTTCAGGATTATCTGATTTAAATATTCCAGAACCAACAAATACACCATCACATCCAAGTTGCATCATAAGTGCAGCATCAGCAGGAGTAGCAATTCCACCAGCAGCAAAATTAACTACAGGTAATTTTCCGTTTTCCCAAACATATTTAACTAATTCATATGGAGCACCATGATTTTTAGCAATAGTCATTAATTCTTCTTTTCCTGCTTTTTGGATTTCTCTAATTTGTTCATTCATAGTTCTCATATGAGTAACAGCATTAACAACATCACCAGTACCAGCTTCACCTTTTGTTCTTATCATTGAAGCACCTTCACCAATTCTTCTTAAAGCTTCACCAATATTTGTAGCTCCACAAACAAATGGTACCTTAAATTCATCTTTTGCAATATGATACTTATCATCAGCAGGAGTTAATACTTCACTTTCATCAATGAAATCTATATTTAAAGCTTCTAATATTTGAGCTTCAACAAAATGTCCAATTCTAACTTTAGCCATTACAGGAATAGATACAGCTTCTTGAATTTCTTTAATCATTTTTGGATCAGACATTCTAGCAACGCCACCTTCTTTTCTTATATCAGAAGGTACTCTTTCAAGTGCCATTACTGCACAAGCTCCAGCTCTTTCTGCAATTATTGCTTCTTCCTTGTTTGTTACATCCATTATTACCCCGCCCTTTAACATTTGAGCAAGATTTTTATTTACCTCATTTCTTTCCATTGTTATAAATTCCCCTTTTATAATTAATATTTTTTTAGTTAAGAAGCCTGGAAATATTAATAATTAATATAAAAATATTTAATATAAAGAAAATATTGCCGAAACTTCATGAAAAGAATAATACATAAAATTTATAAATAATGCAAGTGTATGGATACATTATAATTAAATTGAAATAAAATATGTAAATTAACAATATAACATTTTCTAGTTTATATATGTTATAATTTAGATAAAGAAATTTAGGAGGAGAGAAATGAAAGACGAAGTAATTTGGAGTGATAGAAAAAGAATATTAGGTATGCCTATTAGCTTTACTAAATATGAATTAAAGAATAAAAGAATTTATACTTCAAGAGGATTATTTTTAACTAGTGAGGATGAGGTATTATTATATAGAATATTAGATTTTTCTTTAGAACGTACATTACTAGATAGAATCTTAGGAGTTGGAACAGTTACTCTATATACTTGTGACAAAAGCGATAAAGAATTAAAATTAGAAAAAATCAAAAATCCAAAAGCTGTTCGAGATATGTTAAGTAATTTAGTGGAAGATGAAAGAAGAAAATTAAATCTTAAGGGTAGAGAAATGTATGGCGTAGCAGGAACAATGGACGACTTCTCGGATGATTTACATTGATAAAAAAATAAATATAGTAAGCCACTATATTATTTTGTATTAACTTAATGTTAATAATAAAAGTAAAATAATATAGTGACTTGCTTTCTATTCTACAGTAATAACAACAACCTTTGATTTTGTGCTATTGGAAAGGTTACCATTATCAGATTCATCTTTAAATAAGTCAGCGGAACTGTTACCAGCAACAGGCTTACTTTCTTTATCAGAGTAAATATTAGATTCTACTTCTTTAACTACATAATTTTCCTTAGCAAATTCATCTATGTTTTGTAAATCATAAGTTTCAATTACATTTATAAGCTCTTCAGGATAATTAGGACATGTGGCATATCCACAGTCATAGATGGCATAACAAGCCTCAACATAGTTAGATGAGTTACGTACAGAAGCATACCTTTCAGAAGAAAGTAACTCACTGTGATCTTCTATACTTTCATTAAAAGAAGAATAAGATTTAAAATCTGCGTTTATTATATAAGATGAACTATCTAAATTATATTCCTTAGTGGATAAGTTGATGGTATCTCCATTCCAATCGTTATAAGCTTTAATTCCAAATAAATTATTGGCTTCAGTAGAAAGATAAGATTTTCCCCAACCGCTTTCAAGAATAGCTTGAGCAATAGTCAAACTTGGCAGTATATTATGGGTATTATATCCTTCTAAAGCACCATCCTTTATAGAAGAAATAAATGAAGTTTGAGCATCTGTTAAAGCAGAAGCATTTTGTGCATTTATTCCTGTAAACAAAGACATAAGTATTAAAGACGTTGTCAGTGATCGGATAAATCTCTTTTTCATTTCCTTAAACCTCCGTTAATAAATTTATGGTAAAAATTAATAATTTACTAAATATATTACCACAAAAAAATAAAAATGTAAATATATACAATACATTTTTTGGAAAAACCCATAAAGTTGCACTAGATTTAATTTTTTTTAACTTTAGGAATAATAATTTATATTTATATTAAAAATTATGTTATAGAAATAGTTATTATAAATTAGTATAATAGATTAATGTAAAATTTAAAAAGCTAACGGCTATAAAGGAGAAATGTAGATGAAAAAAATCGTTATATATTATGATGGTGGAAAAGAAAGCACCCTAGCTTTACATAAGATAATTGAAGAAGGATATGAACCAATGGAACTTTTAGTTATGCTTGAAGAAGGATATGAAAGTACTTGGTATTATAGAATACATGAAGATTTAATAAGCAAAGCATCATTTTCGTTAAATGTTAATATATGTTTAGTAGAGTGTTCAAAGGAAGATTATGATGAATTATTTAAGGAACAGTTAATGTACTTAAAGGAACAAGGAGCAGAAGCTTGCGTATTTGGTTACATAAATGAAGAAGAACATAAAAAATGGTGTATAGATATATGTAATGCTGCAGGAGTAGAAGCTATATTCCCTTTATGGGGTATGGATAGAGAAACTCTTACTAATGACTTTATAAATGCAGGTTTTAATAGCATTATTAAAAGAGTTAATTTAGATTACTTAGGTGAAGAGTATTTAGGAAAAGAGTTAACTAAGGAATTAATAGATGAATTTAAAGAAAAGGGAATAAGTCCATATGGAGAAAATGGGGAATATAATACTTTTGTTTATGATGGACCTATATTTAATTTCCCAGTTCCATTTGATAAGAAAGGAATTTCTAAAGAAGACAATTATGCATATTACAATATAGAATAATTATTAAACGACAAAAAAAGAGCTCATTGATAAAATATGAGTTCTTTTTTTGTTTTTTTATAGAAAAATATAGTAAAAATTTTAATTGAAAACATTTAACAAAAAATAAAAATGTTATTGTTTTACAGAAATACATATGATATAATTTGAAATGTAAACACTTACATTAATTACCATAATTGTTAATATAGAATAATTTTTAAGTTGTTCTATATTTAGTAAGAAGCTGTATTAATTTATATTAAACAAAGATATTGTTTATAGGGGGAATTAAAATGAAAAAAATAAGAAAGTTAGTAGCATTATCTTTAATGACAGCAGTGGGAGCATCATTAATAGCAGGATGTGGAGAAAGTGGAGAAGGTGGAGGCTCTAGTAATGATGTTGAAGTAACTATATTTCAATATAAAGTAGAGCAAAAGGAGGCTTTTGAAAAAGCAGCAGAAGCTTATGAAGATTCACATGAAGGTGTTTCTATTAAGATTTCAACAGTTGGTGGGGGAGATGACTATGGTTCTGCATTAAAAGCTCAGTTCCAAAGTGGTAGTGAACCAACTATTTATAATGTAGGTGGTCCTCAAGATGTTGAAGACTGGATGGGAAAACTTGAAGATTTAACTGATTACGAGTTAACAGGTAAAGCTGTAGATAACACACTAGGGGCTGTTACAAAAGATGGTAAAGTTTATGGCGTACCTTTAACACTTGAAGGATATGGATTTATATATAATAAAGAAATATTTAAGAAAGCTGGAATCGATGCAGATAAAATAGTAACCTTTGCAGACTTAGAAAAAGCAGTTAAAACTTTAGATTCTAAGAAAAAAGAATTAGGATTAGATTCTGTATTCTGTTTACCAGCAAAAGAACAATGGGTTATAGGACTTCATACTTCAAATTTAGTATTCTCTAATGAGTTTAAAGATGGAACAGAAGCTTATAATGCTAAAGAAATTGAATTTAAATATAGTGATCAATTAAAACAAATTCTTGATATACAAGCTGATTATGGCTTACAACCAGATGGTAAAAAGAGTTCTGTAAACGGTGTAGATTACTCTACTCAAGTTGAAAAGGAATTTTCACTTGGAAAAGTTGCTATGATTCAACAAGGTAACTGGGTATATGGTAGTATAGCTGGAATTGATGAAGAGTTAGCAGAAAATATAGGTATATTACCAATACCTGTAGATGGAGTAAAAGAAGGATGTATACCAGTTGGAGTACCAATGTATTGGGCAGTAAATTCTAATAAGGATGATGCAGAAAAGGATGCTGCAAAAGACTTCTTAAACTGGTTATATACTTCAGATGAAGGTAAGAAAATTATAATTGATGATTGTGGATTTATACCAGCATATGAAGGATATGATACTGATGAATTACAACCAAAAGATCCATTAGCTAAAGACGTATCTAAGTATGCATCTGAAGGAAAGACAATGCCATGGGTATTTATGGGATATCCAACTGGTTGGGGAGAAAAACAATTAGGTGGAGCTATTCAAAGCTACTTTGCTGGAGATAAAACTTGGGATGAAGCAGTAGAACAAGCTAAGGCTGACTGGAAAACTGATAGAGAATAGTAAACTACAAGCAGGGGCTTAACTGCTCCTGTTTTTTTAAATAAAAGAAGTGGGGGATTAAAATGAAGAAGAGAAATATAACATTTTGGTTATTTTTATTACCAGTATTAATAGCATTTTCTATGGTAGTATTAATTCCATTTATTATGGGGGTTTATTATTCGCTAACAGATTGGAATGGTATTTCTGAAACCATAAATTTTGTTGGACTTAAGAATTTTAAAGATGCATTTGCAGATGCAAACTTTAGACATTCTTTTTGGTTTACTACTAAATTTACTATAGTTTCTGTTATTGTACTTAATGTAATGGGATTTGCCTTAGCATTATTTGTTACAAGAAAGTTTAAGGGTAATGAAATAGTAAAAACAATATTCTTTATGCCAAATCTTATTGGTGGATTAATATTAGGTTTTATATGGCAATTTATTTTCCAAGAAGTATTTGCAGCCATAGGTAAAGCAATAGGAGCTAACTGGCTTATGGGATGGCTTTCTAATGAACAAACAGGCTTCTGGGGATTAGTAATACTTATGTCTTGGCAAATGGCAGGATATTTAATGATAATTTATATTGCAGGTATTCAAGGTATTTCAAATGATGTAATAGAAGCTTCAACTATTGATGGAGCTAGTGCATGGCAAAGAATGAAATATATTATTTTACCATTAGTTAGACCAGCAATGACTGTAAGCGTATTCTTAACATTATCAAATTCATTTAAGTTATATGATCAAAATCTTTCACTAACTGCTGGTGGACCAAATAGCTCAACAGAAATGCTTGCTATGAATATACTTTTAACAGGACAAAAGTTTAACAATATGGGACAAGCACAAGCAAAAGCCTTGATTTTACTTTTAGTAGTAGGAGCTATCTCCTTAATTCAAGTTTATATATCTAAGAAAGGAGAGGTTGAAGCATGATGGATGCAAAAACAAGTGTTATCAAAGAAAATAAAATAAAATATGTATCAGAAGTTACTAAAGGTCAAAGAGTTTTTAAAGTTGTATTATCAGTTTTAGCTATATTTTTAGGAATACTATTTGTAGCACCATTTTTAATAATACTTATTAATTCCTTTAAAACAAAGAAAGAATTATTTACAGATGTTTTAGCTTTACCATCAAGCATAGCAGAAGGATTTGAAAATTATAAAAAAGCTTTTGAAAGATTAGAGTTTGTAAAGTCATTTGGTACATCATTTGTTATTACTGCAGGAAGTATTATATTAATAGTAGTATTTACTTCAATGGCAGCATGGATGCTACAAAGATCAAAAACTAAAACAAGCAATGCTATATTAATGTTATTTGTTGTATCAATGCTTATACCTTTCCAAGCAGTAATGCTTCCATTAATAAGAATTATGGGGAAAATAGGTTTCTTAAACCAATATGGATTAATGTTTATGTATTTAGGATTCCAAGCATCTATGTCTGTATTTTTATACCATGGATTTATGAAAAATATTCCTAAGGATTTAGATGAAGCAGCAACTATTGATGGATGTAATAAGCTACAAACCTTTTGGTATGTAATATTTCCTTTATTAAAACCAATAACAGTAACAGTAGCTATATTAAACTTAGTTGCAATATGGAATGACTATCTATTACCTTCATTAGTTATAAGCGGTAAGAGTGAAACAATTCCATTAAAGACATTCTTATTCTTTGGAGAATATACAAAGCAATGGCATTTAGCTTTAGCAGGATTAGTAATAACTATATTACCAGTATTAATCTTCTACTTCTTTGCTCAAAAACAAGTTTTAAGCTCAATGGTAGAGGGAAGCGTAAAATAGAAAACAGTTATAAAAATCCTTGTATTTTCTTATAAAAATATAAGGATTTTTTGTGTAAAAAAACTAGAGAAATTTTCCATAAAATATGATAAAATGTAAATGTTAGAATTAAAATAGAGTTAAACTAGGAGGAAGGGTATAAATGGAAAGAAGTAGTGGTATAATTATGCATATAACATCCCTGCCAGGAAAGTATGGTGTGGGAACATTAGGAAAAGCATCTTATAAGTTTATAGACTTTTTAGATAGAGCTGGACAAAAGTATTGGCAAATATTGCCGTTAACTCAAACAGGATATGGAGATTCACCATATCAAAGCTTTTCCGCTTTTAGTGGAAATCCTTATTTAATAGATTTTGAAATATTAGAAGAAGAAGGTTTACTTCAAAGAGAAGATTATGAGAACGTTGACTTTGGGGATAATGATGAATATATAGATTATGGAAAGTTATTTACTAATAAGTTAGCAGTATTAAAAAAGGCTTTTTATAATTCTATAGGAAAATTAGATAAAGAAATAGAAAAGTTTAGAGATGAACAAAGACACTGGATATATGACTATTCTTTATTTATGGCTATAAAAGGACGTCTTAATAATATTCCTCTTAAAGAATGGGATGAAAAATTAAGAAAAAGAGATTATGAAACTTTAGAAGGATATAGAAGAGAATTAAAAGATGATGTTGATTACTGGACATTTGTTCAATATGAGTTTTTTAAACAATGGAAAAAGGTAAAAGCATATGCTAATTCAAAGGGAATTGAAATTATAGGAGATATTCCAATATATGTGGCTGAAGATTCAGTAGACGTGTGGACAAACCCTGAAAATTTCTTATTAGATGAAGATTTAAATCCTACAGTAGTTTCAGGATGTCCACCAGATGCATTTTCAAAAACAGGGCAATTATGGGGAAATCCAATATATAATTGGGAACACCATAAAGAAACAAATTATGCTTGGTGGAAAAAGAGAGTTTCTGAAAGCTTAAAATTATATGATGTTATAAGAATAGATCACTTTAGAGGATTTGAAGCTTATTGGGAAATTCCAGCAGGAGAAAAAACTGCAGTTAATGGTAGATGGGTAAAAGGACCTAATGTAGAATTATTTGATGCTATTAAAGAAGAACTTGGAGAATTAAAAATAATAGCTGAAGATTTAGGGCATATTACTGATGAATTAGCAGAATTTAGAGATGCAACTGGAATACCAGGTATGAAGGTTTTACAATTTGCGTTTGATACAAGAGAAGAAAGTGATTATCTTCCTCATAATTATCCTAAAGAATGTGTAGTTTATACTGGTACTCATGATAATGATACAGTTATGGGATGGATAGAAGAATCAGGTGATGAAGAAGATGTAGAATTCTGTAAAAAGTATTTAAGACTAAACAAGGAAGAAGGATATAATTGGGGCTTCATAAAGGGAGCTTGGGGAAGTGTTGCTAATTTATCTATAGCTTTATTCCAAGATTTTATTGGTGGAGGTAGTGAAACAAGAATGAATTTACCTTCAACATTAGGATGGTGGAAATGGAGAGCTAAAGAAAGAGATATTAATAATAAATTAGCAGATAAAATATATGAAATGACACAAGTATATGGTAGATTAAAATAATTTTAAGGGTTTCAAAAACTAACATGTTTTTTGGAACCCTTTCCGACTTTCAGAATTAATAAAAAATTCAATCTATTTTCATAAGATATCCATCTTGTTGACAATGATATTGTTTGGTGGTATTCTTAACAAAAAAAATACCTTTAAGGTAATCCAGCGAGATTAACAAGGAGTGAGATGATATGGTAGAAAAACATTTAATTGATCCAATGGATTTTTCAGTAGAAGAATTAGATGAAATATTTGATTTAGCACAAGATATTATGGAGAATCCTCAAAAATATTCGAAAATATGTGATGGGAAAATATTAGCAACACTTTTTTATGAACCAAGCACAAGAACAAGATTTAGCTTTGAAGCAGCTATGATGAAGCTTGGAGGAAAAATACTAGGATTTTCAGAACCAAATTCAAGTTCAGCATCAAAGGGAGAAACTTTAGCTGATACTATAAAAATGGTTTCTATATATACAGATATAATTGCTATGAGACATCCTCAAGAAGGATCAGCAAGAGTAGCTAGTATGTTTTCAAGTGTTCCAGTAATAAATGCTGGAGATGGAGGACACCAACATCCTACTCAAACATTAGCAGATCTTCTTACTATAAGAAGTTTAAAAGAAAGCTTAAAAGGTCATACAATTGGTATATGTGGTGATTTAAAATATGGTAGAACAGTACATTCATTAATAAAAGCTATGTCTAGATATGAAGATACTAAGTTTATACTAATATCTCCAAAGGAATTAAGAGTTCCAAATTATATTAAAGATGAGTTTATAAAGAAAAATAACATAGAATACAGAGAAGTAGAAACTTTAGATGAAGTTATAGGAGAATTAGATATTCTATATATGACAAGAATTCAAAAAGAAAGATTCTTTAATGAAGAAGAATATTTAAGACTTAAGGATTGTTACATATTAGATGGAGAAAAAATGAGCCACGCCAAGGATGATATGATAGTTATGCATCCACTTCCAAGAGTAAATGAAATTCATATGGAAGTAGATAATGATAAAAGAGCAGCATACTTTAAGCAAGCGGAATGCGGAATGTATGGAAGAATGGCTCTTATATGCAAGTTGTTGGGGGTGTGCTAAAGTGTTAGAAATAAGTAGTATAAAAAATGGATTAGTAATAGATCATATAGATGCAGGTATGGGTGTTAAAATATTTAATTATCTAAAATTAGATAATACAGATTATGGAGTGGCACTTATAATAAATGCAGAAAGTAAATTAGTTGGAAGAAAAGATATATTAAAAATAGAAAAAGAAGATTTTAAAGATATAGATTATACAGTATTAGCTTTGTTATCACCAAACATTACAATAAATGAAATAAAAGATAGTAAAATAATAAGAAAAATAAAACCGGAACTTCCAAGTACAGTTAAGAATATATTAATGTGTAGGAATCCAAGATGTGTAACGAGTACAGAAAAATATGTACCGCATGTCTTTAAACTAATGAGTAGAGAAAAGGGTACGTACAGATGCGAGTATTGTGATGAGATAACCAAACTATCAGATATGTAAATTAATAAATTACAATAGAAAGGGGGGCTAAATGAAGTTTTAGTCTCCCTAATCTATAAAGTGGTTAAAAGTGAAGAGTTAAGAGGGAAGAGTGAATAGGGAAGAGTGAAGAGTTAGGGAATAAATTTAAGAAACTCGTTAGAGTTTATACATTAACTATTACTTTTTCACTATTACTTCTTACTTTAACTTTACTTCTTACTTAAACGAGGAGGAATTATGATTTTAATTAAAGAAGGAAGATTAATAGATCCAAAAAATAATTTTGATAAAGTTGTAGATATTATTATTAAAGATGATAGAATTTATAAAATAGGTGAATTCCAAGGGAATGAAGAAGAGTTTGAAACAGTAATAGATGCTAAGGGGAAAGTAGTTTCTCCAGGTCTTATAGATGTTCATGTACATTTTAGAGATCCAGGATATACATATAAAGAAGATTTATATACAGGGGCAGAAAGTGCAGCTCATGGTGGATTTACAACAGTAATTTGTATGGCAAATACTAATCCAATAGTAGATAATGTTGAAACTTTAAAATATATATTAGATAAAGCAAAAGATGCAAAAATAAATGTATTACAAGCAGGTTCTATTACTAAAAAGTTCCTAGGAAAAGAACTTGTAGATATGAAAGAATTAAAGGATGCAGGAGCAGTAGGATTTACTGATGATGGTCTTCCATTAAGGGACACTAAGCTTGTTATGAAGGCTATGGAAATAGCTAAGGAATTAGATGTTCCTCTAAGTTTTCATGAAGAAGATCCAGGCTTAATGGGGCTTCCAGGAGTAAATGATGGTGAAGTGTCTAAAGCACTTGGCTTTAATGGAGCTCCAAATGTAGCAGAAGATGCATTAGTTGCTAGAGATTGTATGCTTGCATTAAAATCTCAATGTAAAATAAGTATTCAACATATTAGTTCAGGAAATGCTGTAGATATGGTTAGATTTGCAAAATCTTTAGGAGCAAAGGTAGTAGCAGAAGCTACTCCACATCATTTCTCTATAACAGAAGAAGCAGTATTAAAACATAAGGCTTTAGCAAAAATGAATCCACCATTAAGAACTAAAGACGATATGGATAGAATAATTAAAGGGCTAAAAGATAACACTATAGAAATTATAGCAACAGATCATGCTCCTCATAGTGAAGAAGAAAAATCAAGAGAAATAAATAAAGCACCAAGTGGAATAATAGGTCTTGAGACATCTTTAGCTTTAGGTGTTACTAACTTAGTTAAAAAAGGTCATTTAACATTAATGGAACTATTAGAAAAAATGACAATAAATCCAGCTAAGTTCTATAACTTGGAAGTAGGAACTATAGAAGAGGGAAGAAAAGCTGATTTAGTAATATTTGATGAAAATGAAAAATGGGTTGTACCAAATAAATTTGCATCAAAAGCAAACAACACTCCATTTATAGGTGAAGAACTTTATGGAAAAGTTAATTATACAATTTGCAACGGAAAAATAGTTTATAAAGCTTAAAATAATTTTTTAATTAAATTAAAATTGACAAGAACCATATTTGATGATAAGCTAAGAAAAAAGAAAAGATACCTTTAAATTAATCCAGAGAGATTAAAAAGGAAGTTGTATTAAAAAGTTATGCTAGGTTATACTAGGATTATACCCTGAGATTATTATGCCTTCCTTTAAGTAAAGGAAGGCTTTATTTTATATAAAAATAATTATATTAATATAAATTAGTATTAAAACTAGGAGGAGTAAGCTATGAAGTCAATAATGGATAAACTTTATGAAAGAGTAGAGGAAAGAGGTGTTGTATGTGTAGGACTAGATACAGCATTAGAATACATACCAGAGTTTCTTAAAGAAGGAAGAACTGTAGAAGATGCAATTTGTGAATTTAACAAAGCTATAATAGATGAAACAGAAGATGTTGCAGCTTGTTTTAAGGTACAAATTGCTTACTATGAAGCACTAGGACTTTCAGGAATAAGAGCATATAGAAGAACTATGGCTTACCTAAGAGAGAAGGGCGCTATAATAATTGCAGATATAAAAAGAGGAGATATAGCAGCTACAGCTACTCAATATGCAAAGGGACACTTTGAAGGAGATTTCGAAGCAGACTTTATAACATTAAATCCTTATATGGGTATGGACAGTATTGAACCATACTTACCATATTTAGAAAGTGGAAAGAAAGGAATATTCAGCTTAGTTAGAACATCAAACAAAGGTGCGGAAGATATAGAAAACTTAGTAACAGCTTCTGGAGATAAGGTTTATGCAGTAGTTGGAGATAAGTTAATGAACATGGGTAAGGATATGGTTTCTGAGTGTGGATATCACCCACTTGGAGGAGTAATAGGATGTACTCATGTAGAAGAAGGAAAAGAAATAAGAGAAAGATTTAAGAGCATGTTCTTCTTAATACCAGGATACGGAGCACAAGGTGGAAAAGCAGAAGATGTAGCAATGTATCTTAATAATGGAAATGGTGGAGTAGTAAACTCATCAAGAGGAATATTACTTGCATATAAGAAAGCTAATAAGCCAGTAGAAGATTTTGCAGCATGTGCAAGACAAGAAGCTATAAGAATGAGAGATGAAATAAGAGCAGCAGTAGAAGCTTTAAATAAATAAAAGTAAGCTATTAGGAGGAATTGTAGCAGTTGATAAAATATTAAAAACTTTACAAAATATTAGATAAAAATTATAAAGTTTGGAATAATAGTTTTAGGAGGTGAGACTTTTGAAATATTATTCAATAGGAGAATTTGCTAAAGCTATTGGAAAAACTACAAAAACTCTAAGAAA
>JAFADP010000014.1 GCA_023424785.1 Bacillota bacterium | reverse complement strand
AAATCTCCCTTAACTTAAATATAATTATTCAAGTTAAAGGAGATTAAAATTATTATCCTCTTTGTTCTATCATGCTCTTAACTTTCATAAGTCTTGTTGTTGCTGATCTTTCATTTTCATCAAGCTTCATTCTTATATACTTGATAGTTTCTTTTAATTGAGGAATAGTCATATATTCAAGAGCGTTAACTCTTCTTCTAGTTTTCTCAATTTCATCTGCCATAAGTTGACCTGATTTTTCCACTTCTGCAAGTTCTAAAAGCTTTGGAAGTATTCCATATAGCTTAGATATTGCATCATCAAGTTCAGATGATGTATTTGCAAATCCATAAGGGAATATACTACCCTCATCCCCTTCAAGTTCTCTCTTGAAGTTCATTACAGGAACTGGTACACTCATAACATTTTTTTCGCCAACTTCTACAGTTATGTGTTCTTTAGGATAAGCTATAGCTTCTTCTAGAAATTCTGAACTCATTACTGCTCTTGCCATAACAAAGTCTTTTAATGATCCTTCTAGTTCTGCTTCTACTTCTTTTCTTAAAGTATTATTATATTTAATAAGATTAATAAATTGTCTCATTAACTCATCTTGCTTATCTTTTAAAAGCTTGTGGCTTCTAGTTGAGGTTGCTAGTCTTTTCTTTAGCTTGGTAAGTTCCATTCTGGTTGGATTAACATTTAAAATTGCCATCGGCTATTCTTCCTTTCTTGGCATGTATTTTTCAAGGTATTCATCTCTAATTCTCTTAAGTTCTGTCTTAGGAAGCATGCTTAATAACTTCCAACCTAACTCTAAAGTTTCAATTATTGTTCTATTTGTAGTGAATCCTTGAGAAACATACTCTTCTTCGAAAGCTTCTGCAAACTTAGCAAGTTTCTTATCAGTTTCTGAAAGTGCTGATTCACCTAAGATAGCTGATAATTCTTTTGCTTGTTTACCTTGAGCATATGCTGAGAATAATTGGTTCATTGTATCAGCATGATCTTCTCTTGTCTTGTTCTTACCAATACCCTTATCCTTAAGTCTTGATAATGAAGGTAAAACGTCTATTGGAGGCATTATACCCTTCTTATATAATTCTCTTGAAAGAATTATTTGACCCTCTGTAATATATCCAGTTAAGTCTGGAATTGGGTGAGTCTTATCATCTTCTGGCATTGTTAGTATTGGAATTTGTGTTATGGAACCTTCCTTACCTTTAAGTCTACCTGCTCTTTCATATAATGTTGAAAGGTCAGTATATAAGTAACCAGGATATCCTCTTCTTCCTGGAACTTCTTTTCTAGCTGCAGATATTTCTCTTAATGCTTCTGCATAGTTTGTTATATCTGTCATTATAACAAGAACGTGCATTCCCTTTTCATAAGCTAAGTATTCAGCTGTAGTTAATGCCATTCTTGGAGTAGCTATTCTTTCGATAGCTGGATCTGATGCAAGGTTCATAAATAGAACTGATCTATCTATAGCACCAGTAGCCTTAAATTCATCAACGAAGAATTGAGCTTCTTCGAATGTAATACCTATAGCTGCAAATACAACGGCAAACTTAGAATCTGAATTAAGAACCTTCGCTTGTCTTGCGATTTGTGCAGCAAGTTGTGCATGAGGAAGTCCTGATGCAGAGAAAACAGGTAACTTTTGTCCTCTAACTAGAGTATTAAGTCCATCAATAGCAGATATTCCTGTTTGAATAAATTCTGATGGATAATCTCTAGCCATTGGGTTTATAGCTTCACCATTTATATCTCTTCTTTCTTCTGGAATTATATTTGGACCATTATCTTTTGGTCTACCCATTCCATCAAAAACTCTTCCTAACATATCTTCTGAAACACCAATTTCAAGTGGTCTTCCTAAGAACTTAGCCTTAGTACCTTTTAAGTTAATTCCTGTAGAACCTTCGAAGATTTGTACCATAGCTTTTGAACCATTAACTTCAAGAACCTTACCTCTTCTTTTTTCTCCAGTTTGTAACTCTATTTCAACTAATTCATCGTACTTAACGCCTTCAACACCTTCAACAACCATTAAAGGTCCAACAACCTCAGTAACTGTTCTGTATTCCTTAAGCATTTAGTACACCTCCTTCGCTGATTAACTTATCGATAATAGCTTTTAAATCTACAGCGATCTTATCTATATTAGCTAAGTCGTCTTCGTGAGTATACTTACTTCTTGCTATTCTATCTATAATTTCATCTTGTTCTAATACTTTATTTAAATAAACACCAGCTTCTAAAGCTCTTTCAGCTTCTTTTCTGAATGTTATTATTAACTTTAACATCTTATATTGCTTTTCTAATGATGTATAAGTATCTATTTCATGGAAACCATTTTGTTGAAGATAATCTTCTCTTATTGACTTAGCAACTTGTAGCTTTAATCTATCTTTTTCAGATAAAGCATCTATACCAACAAGTCTTACTATTTCTTGAAGACTAGCTTCATCTTGAAGTATTGACATACATTCTGCTCTTAAAGCTGACCAATCACTTGCAACATTTTCATCCATCCATCTATCAACACTATCTTGATATAATGAATATGAATTTAACCAGTTAATTGATGGGAAGTGTCTTTGGTATGCAAGTTGAGCATCTAGTCCCCAGAACACCTTAACAATTCTAAGTGTTGCTTGAGAAACTGGTTCTGAAATATCTCCTCCTGGAGGTGATACCGCACCGATTGCTGTTATTGCACCTTCTCTTCCATCATTACCTAAACATATAACCTTACCTGCTCTTTCATAGTAGTCAGCAAGTCTTGATCCTAAGTATGCTGGGTAACCTTCATCACCAGGCATTTCTTCAAGTCTACCAGACATTTCTCTTAAAGCTTCTGCCCATCTTGAAGTTGAGTCTGCCATGATTGATACTGAATATCCCATATCTCTAAAGTATTCAGCTATAGTTATACCTGTATATATAGAAGCTTCTCTAGCTGCAACTGGCATGTTTGAAGTATTAGCTATAAGAACTGTTCTCTTCATTAAGCTTTCGCCAGTCTTTGGATCCTTTAGTTCTGGGAACTCATTTAAAACATCTGTCATTTCGTTTCCACGTTCACCACAACCAACGTAAACAACTATTTCGGCATCTCCCCACTTAGCAATTTGATGTTGAACAACTGTCTTACCAGCTCCGAAAGGTCCTGGTACTGCAGCAGCTCCACCTTTAGCTACTGGGAAGAAAGTATCTATAACTCTTTGACCTGTAGTCATTGGTGCCATTGGGTTTAACTTTTGAGCATATGGTCTACCCTTTCTTACTGGCCATTTTTGCATTAATTGAAGTTCTCTATCTCCATTTGCAGTTTCTACTACTGCAACTGTATCAACAACAGTGTATTCACCTGATTTTATTGATTTTATTGTACCTTCAACACCATAAGGAACCATTATCTTTTGAGTAACTACAGCAGTTTCTTGAACTGTTCCTATAACATCTCCAGCAGCAACCTTATCTCCAACTTTAGCAGTTGCTTCAAAGTTCCATTTCTTTTCTCTATTTAATGATGGAACTGAGATACCTTTTGTTAAGAATGCTGATTGCGCAGCTTCCATAAATGCATCTAGTGGTCTTTGTATTCCATCAAACATTGATTCTATAAGTCCTGGTCCAAGTTCAACACTTAGAGGTTCTCCTGTTGTTATAACTGGATCCCCAGGTCCTATACCTGATGTTTCTTCATATACCTGAATTGATGCCTTATCGCCTCTCATTTCTATGATTTCTCCGATAAGACCTCTTTCGCCAACCTTACAAACGTCGTAAATATTTGCTTCATCCATACCTTCAGCAACAACTAAAGGTCCAGATACTTTAATTATCTTTCCGGTCTTCACCTTACCAACCTTCCTTCCTATAAAATGTTAACGCCAACAGCTTTTTCTACGTTATCACTGATTCTTTGAGTACCTATATTTAATGTTCCTTGATTACTTGGTATTAATATTACAGCTGGAAGTGTCATCCTATTGTATCTCTCAATAGTTTCCTCTATATCCTTCGCAACTTGTTCAGTTACAAATATAACTGCGTAATCATTCATAGCTAATCTATCAATAGTTTTTCTAGCTTCATCAGGTTCTACTACAGGGAAAACGTCTATTCCTAAAGCTTTGAAAGCTAAAACTGAATCCTTATCTCCTACAACACCTATCTTCTTATACATAAATATCACGCAGCCTTTCTCTGATTACTTCACCAGTAATATTGTTGAGTTTGCCAACCATAATAATTCTAACAACTTTTATTTCTGTTTCTTTAGCATAAATGTATGCTAATAGAGGTTCTCCTCCAAATGGAATCATCTTTGCTTCTTTCATCATATTCATTATGTAGTTATCAATTAACTTTTCTAAAAGATTTGCAGATCCACTCTTTACATATGCATCTACACCATTCTTTAAGACTTCTGAATAATTTGTGAAGCTTAACTTATTTGGAATATTCTCTGTAGCATCAGTAAGTAATGCAACAAGAGTATCCTTATCTATAAATCCACCTTCAATTATAACTGAAAGGAAGAAATCTCTACCTTTATTTTGTTTTTTAACTCTTAATAAAGTCTTAATATTATTTAAGTCAATTGTAGCTTTAACATACTTTTCTGCAAAAGTATCATTAAGACTCTTTGATATTGACATCATATCTTCAAACATAAACTTATCTAATATAATATCAACTCTTTGAGGATCTTCCTTAGAATTAAAATCATCTATTGTTTCTTCAACTGCTCTTCTCATTATTGGAGAAAGATCACTTAAGTTTCCACCTTCAATTGATAGTTTTAACTTAGCAGGATCAATTCTTCCTACTGAAATAAACATATCTGATAAATCTTTCTTTAAGAACATACCTTTTAATATTACTTTTATATTATGATAGTCATATCTAACACTCATTAAATCAATAAGTTCCTTAGATGGAGACATATCATACATTTCATGATATATTCTCTTAAGTTCAGCACTTAAAATTTCTTCATAATCCTCTGGTCTTTTTACATTTGACATTACATTGGCATACTCTGTTTCTTGAAGCACTTTTAATGCATCTTCCGCAGAACTTGAATCTATCATTCTGTCTAACTTAGTCTTATCAAGGAGTCTAGTTTCTAATACTCTAAGTCTTGGTATAACTTGAGTAAACTTCATTTTATCCATTAATAAACCTCCTTAATTAAATAGTGCCTTTGCTACTTCTAGTTCCATTTCTTCTTTCATAGATTCTACTAAAGCTTCAAAAGTATTATTTATTTCTATTCCATTCTTTTCTAAAATAAATCCACCTTTAAAGTTTCCAACAGTTGAACTTAATTTTAAGTTTCCTACCTTACCATTTGCAGATAATTCATTGTTAATTTCGCTTATAAAAGCATCATCAACTAACTTTTGCCCTTCTGCATTTAAAATTATATTTTCATCTCCAGTTACTGCTAAAGTAGTAACTCCATTTTTTATAAATGCTAAATATTCTTCTTTTCCTAGCTTACAAAGCTCTTCAACAGCTTTTTCAAATACTTGTTGAATTACTATTTGTTTAGCTTGAAGTTTTTCATTTCTTGCTTTAAGTTCAGCACTAGAAATAACTCTTTCTTTTCTAGTTTGAGCTTCACTCTTAGCTTTTTCTAACATTGTAGCTTCTAAAGTTTCTGCTTCATCTTTTTTCTTGTTAAGGATTTTAGCTTTTTCTTCTTCAGCTACTGCTAATATATTGTCTCTTTTAACTTCTGCATCTTTTAAGATTTTTGAAGTTAAATTACTTATATTTGACATAACTCCACATCCTTAATCTTAAAATGCTTGAATTACTAATAATAATGATATAACGAATCCTAATAATGCGTAAGTTTCAACCATTGCTGTTAAAACTATACCCTTAGTGTTGTGTTCTGGCTTCTTAGCTAATATTTGAACTGATGAAGCTGCTGCTCTACCTTGAGCTATTCCTGAGAATAAACCTGATATACCTACTGGTAAACATGCTAAGAATAAGTATAAACCTTGAGCTAAAGTTGTATCAGTTGATAAAGAGAACATAACCATAAGACCTACAACGAATCCGTATAAACCTTGTGTACCTGGTAATAGTTCAAGAATTAACGCCTTACCAAACTTTTCTGGTTGTTCTGTTAAAAGTCCTGAAACTGCTTCACCTGCAAGTCCAACCCCTTTAGCTGAACCGATACCTGCTAAACCAACTGCTATAGCAACACCTAGTGCTCCAAAAATAAATCCTCCGAAGTTTTCTGTTAAATATTGAATCCAAGTCATTTCCATTATAAAATTCCTCCTAAAATTAATTTGTTTTTTCTTTCTTTAAGTTTATATATTTTTCTCCAGCTTTAAATGGTGAGAATGATCTTCCTCCACCTTCATAGAACTTACCAAAGTATTCAACATATTGTAATCTACATGTATGAACATAAGCTCCTAATAATCCTAAAGCTAAGTTAAATATGTGTCCAAATACAAATAATAATGGTCCAAATAGTATTAATGCAATTATATTACTACTAAATAATCCTATTATCATATTAAATGCTCCTGCAAGAGAACCACCTGCTAATCCTAATGCCATTAATCTTGTATAAGAAACAAGATCTCCTACATAGCCTGTAATACCATATAGTGCATATGCTCCTTGACCAAGTTGAGCTCCTCTAGTTGCTTCTGCTCTACCATTAGTTAATACAATAACTACCATACCAAAAATCATAGCAACAATTGCTATATTCTTGACTATAGAAGGTACTCCTCCTACAAATGCAGCTGCAATAACTATTCCTGTTGAAATAAGTGTAATTACCCATGAACCAACATCATAGAATGCATCTAATGGCTTTCCAGCTTTTATAAGCATATATGCTTTAATTCCAAGACCACAGAATATTTGAATTGCTCCAAATACTATTGAAAGTATTAATATTGTTGTTATATCTTTATTAGTATCTATTAATCTTGGTAAATTAGGGAATAAATCTCCAAAGAATGCTCCATATATTGCCCCAAAGAATATTGTTGGGAAACTTAAATAGAAGAAAAATTTAGTGAATTTTCTTGTTTCTTCATCAAATTTAAATTTCTTAAGTGCATATCCTGTAGCTATTAACATTAATAGTCCATATCCCATATCTGCTACCATCATTCCAAAGAATAATAAATAGAATGGTGCAAGAAGTGGTGTAGGGTCTATTTCATCATATCTTGGAGTACTATACATTTCTGTAATATTTTCAAAACAACTATTTAATGCATTATTTTTAAGTTTTGTAGGTACTTTATCATATTCTTCTTCTTTTACATCTTCAAAAGTAAGATAAGAATCGTTTCCTACAATTTCATTTACTACATTAATAAGTTCTTTTTCATCTTCTTCAGCAAGCCATCCTTGAATAACAACAATATTTTGTGTTCTTAAGAAATTGCTTGTTGCTTCTTTTCTTATAACTATATTTTCATAGTATTCATTAACTAATTCTAAAGTTTTGTATTCCTCTTCAAAGTTAGCTAATTCTTCTTTAACAAAGAACTTTTCTGAATCAATTTTAGCTATTCTATCCATTGAATCATGTATAACTTTTAAAGGAACATCTTTTTCCTCTGATTTAAATTGACTAAATCCAAGAGCTCTTAATTTTTCAGTAACCTCTTCTTTTTGCTCTATATTGCATATTGCAAAAAAGAATGCTTCATCATTATTAGTTGATATAACCTCAACATAACAATTATTAAGCTCAGAAATTAGGCTTTCTTCATTTTGTTTAGGAATACTACCTAGGAAAGTTGGTGATTTTATTGATTCAAGATCTTCAAATGAAGCATCAAACTTTTCCCATGGAGAAAGTGAATCAACTATAGCATGTAACTTAGTTTTTTCATTATCTAAGTTATTAAACACAGCTTCTTTTTCCTTAACCTTATCAAAAATTGATTCCCAGTCACTATTTAGTACTTTTTCTTCTAACTCTTTTAGGGTTAATTCTAACTTTCCTTCTTTTAAAGCCTTTAATCCTGATTTTTGAGGAACATATTCTCTTAAGAAATTAAGTGCAAATTTAGCTTTAGACAACTTTTCTTCACACTCTGCGTATTCTGAATCAAGACCATCCTTATTTAAGTCTTTAAACTCTTCATTACTTTCTAAAAAGTCATTGTCTTGAAGATTAATGAACTCAACTTCTGCAAAAGCTTGTAGCCTTTCTAAAAGTTTAGCTCTTTGTGATTCAAAAGCAAGCAAAGTGAATTTTTTCATCTTAACTATTGCCATTTACTTTCACGATCCTCTCAATCACTAATTTAGCAGCACTCATCTTCTTTTCATCAGAAATATTATAAATATCTTGTGAGTCCTTTTCGCCTTTCTTTAGTATTGGCTCAGCTTCCTTATTACCAGCAGCTATAGCCTCTTGAATAATGCTATTGCATTTTTCTTTAGCTTCTTCTAAGGTCTTATCATATTGGCTTTGAGCCTCTTCATTTGCCTTTTGAAGAATTTCTTTTGCTTTAGCTGTTGCGTTTTTTATCATAGCATCTGCTTCAGCTTCAACATTTTTAATTTGCTTAATTGCTTCTAATGCCAAGATATCACCACCTTTGTACGTTTAAATAAACAATATATAGATTAATACTTTATATAGTATTAATTACGCTTTATACTTTATTATACACCTATTCTCTTATTTTTCAACATTTTTATTTTTTTTTAATATTGAATTTAAAAATTTTAATCTTGTAATTGTTTTCCAAATTATATTATTAAATATTTTATATACTTATGTTAATTTTGAATTTCTCTCCTTCTCCACCTATCAAGTAATAATTATCTATTTTATTAATAACATTTTTACTTATGAATTCCTCTATATCTATAGAAAACTTTTCAATAGAATATTTTTTAAATGAATACTCACTTCTAAAGTTTTCTTTTATAATATCTTCTATATTTTTATCTATACTACTTCTTAAGAACTCTGGTATACCTCTTTTTTTATTAAAGGATAAATAATCATATCTTATAATATCTACTAGATAATCTTCATCACCTTTTAATATCTCCAAATTAAAATCTAAAAATACCTTATAATACTCTGAGTTTCCAATATTCCTATTAAAATATCCTTTATATTCAAAATACTCACCTAATGCATTGAAAAAGTCGTATGGAGTATCAAACTTATTATAAAAGAATTGTAAGATAGTGTTAAATTTTGGGCTATTATAGTATTTATCTACTACTGCTTCTACTCTTTTTAATATTTGCATTTCTTCATATGAAATCTTATCAGTAGAGAAAACTTCATATGGTGGATAAGGAGAATATTTCATATCATATAAATGCGCATCTCTTCTCATGTCTGATCCTTTTAATAGCTTTAAGAATCCCAATTGTATTTCTTCTGGTCTTATACTATGCACATCATTAAATGATCTTATAAAGGATTCATAGTCTTCTCCTGGCAGCCCTGCAATTAAATCTAAATGCTGTTGTATATTTTTAATAGATAGAAGTTCTTCTACCTTTTCTTTTATATCACTAAAATTAACAAATCTATTTATATTTTTAAGAACGTTATCGTTAGTTGTTTGCACCCCAACCTCAAATTGGAATCTTCCCTTAGGTGCTTTTTTTAGAATTTCAATTTCTTCTTTCTTTAATATATCTGCTGATATCTCAAAGTGAAACTTAGTATCTGTATCTGCATTTATTAGAAATTCCCATACTGCCATTGAATATTTATGATTACAGTTAAATGTTCTATCTACAAACTTTACTAATCTTACTTTCTTCTTAATAAAGAAATTTAATTCTGAAAGTGTTCTTTCTATACTATGGAATCTTACTCCGTGTGTAGTAGAGGATAAACAATACTTACAGTTAAAAGGACATCCTCTACTCCCTTCATAATAAACAATTTTATTATTTAAATCCTCATCTTCTTCATAAGGAAATACAATTTCGTCCATCTTCATTAATGGTCTACTGCCATTAAAAAGAACCTTACCTTCTTTCTTATAATATAAACCTTTAATATCTTCTATATTTCTTAATCCTAGCTTATACTCTACAAATTCTCTATATGTCTTTTCTCCTTCTCCTTCAATAATGTAATCTCCTACACTTTCTTCTAAACAAGTTTTACTATCGTATGAAACTTCTGGTCCACCGTATAGTATCTCAGTTTTAGGACTTACTATTTTTATTAAATTAGCTACACGCTCTATTAACTCAACATTCCATATGTAAGTAGAGAAAGCAACAACATCTGCCTTCTCTTCAATTATTTCTTTTAATATATGTTCCTCTCTATCATTTATAGAAAACTCTCTTATTTTTACATCATAATTCAAGTCTTTTGTAAATGCTCTTAAGTATCTAACAGCTAAATTGCTATGAACAAACTTTGTGTTAACTGCTGTAAGTAATATTTTCATATATCTTTTCCTCTCTCTTTATATCTTTCTTTTTTACTGCACTTATAAAAAAAACATCTTCCCATTGTTTTTCTTCTTCTATTATATAATATTTTAGAATTATTTTCTGTACTTCTTCAAAACTACACATAGCTAAGGGGTTTAAGTTCTTAAAAGATACTTCTTTTATTTTATTATGAGGTAGAATTACTTTTACTTTATAATCTATAAGTTCTCCTCTATTTTTACTCATATCCCATAAATATATTCTTCCATTATCCTTTAGCGAACTAGTTACCTTCTTTATTAAGCTCTCTTTTCTCCAAGGTGTCCATAAAGTATTAATATTAAAAAAGAATGTACACACATCATACCTTTGCTTCTCAAGTTTATCTTCTTCATCTATATAATCTATAGATAATTCATCTTCAGCTTCCTTTGATAGGCTATAAATTACTCCTGAGTTATCGCTAGACACATCTAATATGTCTCCGTCAAATTTTATGTCTTTCATATTAAGAACTAATACCTTACCCATAACATCACCTCAGCATAAATTTAACATAAATTATATAATTATATATTTATTATTTCTCTACATTATACTATAAAAGTTAATTATAATTATAAATAAAAAAGATGTTAAACTATTTATAGTAAAAACATCTTTTTATAATTAAAATTTAATCAACCTTTTTTTTACTTATTTTATAAACAACTAATATTAATAATAAAAAACTAAATGCCAATATAACTGCCCATGCAATACTTGGCAATCTAAATCCTAAAAATCCATCTTTTTTATGAATACTATAAATACATCCTAGTGAGCTATCTAATAATAAGAATTCTTCTCCTGAATAGATTATATCAACTATATTACTATGTTCATTTAACTTAAGAATATTATATGAAAACCCCTCCGGATCTAATACTTTTATTAACTTATTTTTTTTATCTGAAAATATTATACTATTTTCACTTAATACAGTTCCATCTCTATCTATTGATAATTCTTTTAATGCATCTACAAATTCATATTGATAAATTGGTGCTAATACTACTTTTTGAGGAGGATCTTTCACTAATATCTGAATTTCTTCTTCTCCTTTAAATCTTGGAGATGTTATTTTATCTCCACCACTAAAATCAGGCCATCCATACCATTGTCCTTCTTTGACATAATATAAATAATCTCTATCTCTTTTTACTGCTCTTTCTTCTTCATCCTTCATTCCAGTAAATATAGCTATAATATTTCCTTCATTATCATAATCAATTCCATTTATACCTCTTATACCATTAGCATATAATTTAACTTCATTTTTATTTATATCTATTTGATATATTGCTGCATTTCCTAAATTATTATCATATGCTAACTCTTCTGTAAGTCCATCTAATACTCCTGAATTGGTTTTAGATGGTATAGTTAAATATAACTTATCACCTATAAAAGCTAATCTTCTATTAACTCCTATATTTCCTTTAGGTAAGTTTGTTAATACTACCTCTGTATTTTTATCTTCTAAATATAGCTTTATTAATATATCTTTAGAAATTATATATATACTTCCACTAGCGTATTCTATATCTTCTATATCTAAGTTTTCATCTTTATATGTAATTTCTTCTTTACCGTTAATATCTATGAATTTTATATAATTCTTATATGCTATATATTTTTCTCCATTTTCATCTATTACTATTGCTCTTGAATCTCTACATCCCTTTGATATTATTGTACAATCTATCTCATCTCTTAATATGTTTATTCTATACTTACTAGTTGCAGTAAAAATAAATAAAGCCACTATAACTAATATAATTGATATTCCAGTATATTTAAGGAACTTACTCATAACTTCCTCCATTTTTATTATTATAATTTAATTTATTTTACGTAAACTTATTTTATAACTAACATTTTAAAACTTTATTATAAATGATATACTTATTTTAAAGTTTTAGCTTAGATTAAGGAGGAGTTATAATGAGAGATACTAGATATAATCAATTGGCAAAAAACTTAATTAATTACTCTTGTGCATTAAAGCCTGGAGAAAAAGTATTAATAGAAGGTATTGGGGATTGCAAAGATCTTATAAAGGAACTTGTAAAAGAAGCCTATAATGCTAAAGCTATTCCTTTAGTTACATTAAAAGATAAAGAAATAGATAGAGAACTATTAATGAATGCTTCTAAAGAGCAATTAGAATTAATGGCAAAGTATGAAGCTAGTAGAATGAGCGATATGGATGCTTATATAGGAATAAGATCTGGAAATAATTCTGCAGCATTATCAGATGTTCCAAGTGATAAAATGACTTTATATAATGTATATTTTTCACAACCTGTTCACGGAAAAATAAGAGTTCCTAAAACTAGATGGGTTGTTTTAAGATATCCAAATCATTCTATGGCTCAATCTGCCAACATGAGCACTGATGCTTTTGAAGACTTCTACTTTAATGTATGTAATTTAGATTATTCAAAAATGTCAAAAGCTATGGATTCATTAGTAGAATTAATGAATAAAACAGATAACGTTAAAATAAAAGGACCAGGAACAGATTTAACTTTCTCTATAAAGGATATTCCTGCAATAAAATGTGCTGGAGAAATGAATATTCCTGATGGTGAAGTTTATACTGCCCCAGTTAAAACTTCTGTAAATGGTACAATAACTTATAATACTCCATCTCTACAAGGCGGATTTACCTTTGATAATATAAAGCTTACTTTTAAAGATGGAAAAATAATTGATGCTACTGCTAACAATACAGAAAAAATAAATGAACTATTTAATATGGATGAAGGTGCTAGATATGTTGGTGAATTTGCTATTGGAGTTAACCCTTATATTTTAGAACCAATGAAAGATACTTTATTTGATGAAAAAATAACTGGATCTATTCACTTTACTCCAGGTGCATCTTATGATGATGCATTTAATGGAAACAAATCCGCCCTTCATTGGGACTTAGTTCTTATTCAAAGACCTGAATATGGTGGTGGAGAGATTTACTTTGATGATGTTCTAATAAGAAAAGACGGAATCTTTGTACTAGATGAACTTAAATGTCTAAATCCTGAAAACTTAATATAGTGATAATTTTCACTCCTTAAGAATAATAATTAACTAAATCATAGATTTAGAATCTCAAGATAAAACTTAATTTCACTAATATTAGATGAATTAACGTTAGATTAACTAAATCAAAGATTTATAATCTTACTTAAGGAGTGAATTTATTTTGGGAAAGGATAACTTTTTTAAAAATTCATTTTTGTTAACTGCTTCAAATATTACTACTGGTATTTTAGGATTTATTTTTTCAATATATCTTTCCCATATACTAGGTCCTGAAGGAATGGGATTGTATAACTTAGTAATGCCAATATATAATCTTTTTATATGTTTGATGTCAGCAGGTATATCTGCTTCTATATCAAAAATCTCTGCTGTTTACACTGCTAAAAATGAAAATAATAATTTAGTAAAAACCATTAATAACGTTGCTGTATTTAACTTTATATGGGGATTGATTATTTGTATTTTAGTTTTTATTTTTGCTCCTTACATAGGTAAATATGGTGTAAATGATATTAGAACTATAGATGCAATTAAAGTAACATGTCCTGCAATGATTTTTATAGCTCTTTCTAACATATTAAAGGGATACTTCTGGGGTACCTCTAAAATAACTATTCCTGCTTCAATTGATATTTTAGAAAAAGCTCTTAGAATAGTAACTGTTGCTTTTTTAATATATCTTTTCTCTGCTAAGGAGTTAACTTTACTTGTTACATTGTGCTATGTTGCTCTATGTCTTGGAGAGTTGCAAAGTTTACTTCTTCTATATATATATTATAGACGATGCATTAGTAAACTTCCTAAAAGCTATGAAAAACCTGAACGACGTTCACAACTTCTTTTTAATGTATTAGTTATTTGTCTGCCTTTAACTTTAAATGGATTTTTAAGCAATATTTTTGCTACTTTGTCTACTCTTATTATTCCTAGATGTCTTGTTTACTCAGGCTTTACTCATAGTGAAGCTCTTTCTATGATAGGAAAATTTTCTGGTATGGCAATGATGATTATTGGTATGCCAATGATTGTTGTTAGTTCAATTAACACCTTACTTATACCTGACTTATCACAATCAATTAGTAAAGGAAATTACTATGATATCTCTGTAAGAATTAGAAAAGTAATAAAAATTGCATTCATATTAGGTCTTGCAACTACTGTTATTTGCTGCTTAATCCCAGATTCATTAGGAGAAATCTTTTACAAAAGAAACGATTTAGGAAATTATATTAAATATGCATCTTTATCTGCACCAGTTTTCTTTACTTCAACAACTATGTTTGGAATTTTAAACGGAATAAACAAACAAGGAATAATTCTTAGAAATTCCTTAATTATAGCAGTCCTAGAGTTAATAGGACTATTTATATTTACTTCTATAAAATCAATAAATATTTATGGTTATACAATTACCCTTTTTTTAACTTCAATAATAAGTTTAGTTATGAATATTTATGAAATAAAAAAACATATAGATTTAACATTATCTATTACAAATACTGTAATATACCTTTTATTATCAGCACTTACTTTCTATGTTTTAAACATAATAAAAAATTTATTAAATCCATTAAGTATTGCCATGAATATAATACTTATTTTTGCTACCTTTGGAATATTTATATTCTGGGGAACATTTGGTGAAGAAGACTATTAGTTATAAAGGTTATATCATAATATTTTGTGATGTAACCTTTTTATTTGTAACATTTGTTACTGATATTTTAACCAAATTAGTTTATAATAATATGAATTTAAGTTCTTAAGGAGGATTTTAATTATGGCTTGTACATGTGCTACATTAAAACATGATGGAAAAGCTACAGTTGATCACATACGTAGCAAAGGAAAAGAAAATATCATATTAGATAAATCTTATGAAATATTATGTGAGTGTGGAAATAAGTTTACAATGACTAAAACTGTTGATAAGTGCCCTCATTGTAAAATGACTTATGCTCTACCTCCATGCGGACAAAGTGAAGATAATATTAGAGTGGCTGGTATAGATTACTAAAATTTTATCATAAATTAAAGGTGCTGAATACATTATTCAGCACCTTTAATATTTTTATTTATTTTTCCAGTTTTCATCTATACCAGTACTATAGGATAATACTTTATCAATTTGATATAAAATTTCACTAAAGAATTTTTTAGGTACCTTCCCTAAAGGAAGTAAATCATCTTCTTTAATTGTATCATATATATAACTTCCTCTTTTTACACTTCCAGCTTTATAAAACTTTAATAATTTTACAGTAGTATCTTCATTCTCATATCCTACAAATAATCCTTCAAAATTTAATTCTGCACCTATTCCTAATTCTTTATCTTCTTTATATAACTCATAATATCCACCTGCATCTTGTACAGAACCCCTATACCATCCTGCATCAAGTAGCTTTCCTGATAAAGAAAGTCCATTTATTATTTTTCCTCCAAATCTTTCACAAGCCTTTAAATCAAATTCTTCATTTGTTATACTAAATATTTTTCTTTCTATTTGTTCAATAGGTTGATTAATTTCATAATTCTCTAGCTGCTCTTTCCATAATTCTATATCTTCACTTGTTAATTCTAATGGATGAACTAGTCCTATTTCACATACTTCTGGCATTTCAAATTCATCTTCATCTTTTGTGTTAAATGTTCCGTCTTCCATATATCTAAATGTTTCTTCAAGGTTATTATCTTTATAAACTCCCCATATAAGACCTATTGCAAAATTATGCATTAAAGGATTATTTACAAATAAATTTACCCATGCTTCTTTACTCCACTTTCTTTCAGATGATAATGCTAAATCAAGCCTAGTTGCTTGTACTTGCATAGTAGTTTTTAATTGCTTTTTAAAATCTTTATACTCTTTGTAAGAAGCCTTAGCTATTTCCTCATTATCTTTTTTACCTGGAGCAGGTAAATTTTTTAATTTCTTTTCATTTTCATCATACACTTCAAGCTGCAAATTAGGAGTAAGTATTACCTTAAAACTTCTTCCACCATAATCAAATATTCTTTCACCATTTATATTGAATCCAAGAGTTGGAACTATTTTATCTGATAATTCCTCTCTGCTTAATCCCATTTGTTCTGCTGCAAATGTTAATGCAGATCCTGCAGCTGCTTTTACTTGTTTAAATTTAAACTTTCTTGATATTCCATCTACTATTAATAGTGCTGTAGAACTTCCATTTAAAGCTAATGCTCTAACTGCCTCGCTTGCTATTGCACCTCTTGAATTCTTTGCCCACTCTTTTATATTAGTATTTAACCTTGAAACTATTTCTTCACCACCATATATAGATGAAAATGCTAATACCCATTTTTTCTTTACTTCCGCACCTTTTTCAAGCCACTTATTAAAAACCTCATTTGCAAAAGTTTCCAAATCATTCTTTTCTAATTGTGATGCTAACTTATTACCATCGCTACTAATTTCTATACTACTTTGAGATAAATAACATAATAGAATTGCCTTTAAATATTCTTCGCTACAATATTCTTCTTGTCCCTTTAACCTTACCTTACTTAAAGTTTCTAATTCAAGCCAATTAAGAGAGTTTTTCTTATTACCTTTTAATAAATTCTTTATTAAATCTTCATTAGATAGCTCTCCTTCATCCTCTCCTTTATTTAACTCCTTCATTATTATCTCTCTAATTTTCTGACTCTTTTCCTTTTCTAAAGTATTATTTAATTCACTTATAATTTCTTCTTTTTCATCATTATTTAAATTCTCTAATTTTAACCAATTTGAAAGTATTTTTATAGCTATTTCTCTTTCCCCTTGTTTTTTAGATGATAATTTTTCTTTTATTAAATAATAATATTTATATTTATCATTAAATAATTCAATTAACTTTTCTTTTACTAATTTTGAAGTATCACCAAAATATGATATTAATATTTTAGCATTTTCTTCACTTTCAATTGCAAATATACGACTTAAAAATATACATCTTCCTTCTACTGAGGCTACTTTAATACCCTTAGCAAATTCTTCTTTCTTACTTGCTATCATGTTATTTATAATTAGATTCATTGCCTTCTTCTTATTTCCCCAATAATCATAACTTGATATAATACCATCAACAAGTAAAATTTGAGTTTCAATATTAATGCTATTTTCATCTAATAAATTGAAAATATACTTTATTTTATCATTGTCGCAATTATATTTATCATAACTTACATTATCTATTAATGATAACTCCCATAAGCAATCATATTCATTTATAGTAGCAAGTAATAATATACATCTATCATAAATTTCAACATCTCCACATTTACTTAAAAACTTTAAAACTTTTATTAACTCTCTTCTAGATCCCCAATATCTATTTACAGATAATTTCATAGATGATAAAAGTTCCTTGCACTCATTAAAACTTTTCTCTCCTCTTAAAAATGACTGACAAAGTATTAGCTTATCTTGTGGTAGGTTTAGACATGTTAATATTTCACTAAATATTTTTATACAATTCTCTTCAATGTTTTTTATATACTTTTCCTTATCTCCTTCATTTAAAAAGAATGATGATAAAAGATTAGCTGTTGATGGTTCACATAGTTTTATAGCCTTTTCAAACGCTTCTTTATTTTGTTCAAACTTTTCCTTTAATACTTCATAGGCAAATTTCTTTTCTCCAAAACTTTCTGCATACCAGGCTATATAATATTCTGGTGAGATTTCTAATATCTTATCTAAGTTTTTCACTGTTTCACAATAAAATGTGCTCACTGGCAACATATTATATGCAGCATCAAATGTATTCTTAGCATCAACTCTTCCAAATAGTTTAACAAGTCTTTTTAAAATAATTGACTTATCTATATTTAAACTGCTTAACCCTATTAAAAATTTAAATAAATATTCATCATATCTATATCCTTTAAGAATATTTATTAAAGTTATACATTCATTACTTTCAAATTCTTCCTTTCCTTTTACAAAGTTTATTATTCTATCAATAAAATCTTTAGGTAAAGTATTGTATACGTTCCCTATAGAACTTAAAAAATCATCTTCTACATATTTTAAGTATTCTAAATATCTTTCATCATGAGGAACTTTAGAATTACAATATATTGATTTAATAATACATATTGAATTTGCTTCTATATAAGTATCATTACTTAAATTCTCTATTGCCTTAATTATTAAGTCTCTCTCATTTTCACACAATAAATATAACTTTTTAAAATTACTATTTCTAATATAACTTAAATTATATGCAACACTTTCTAAGTATATTGATAATATTTTATCTTTATCTATTCCACACTTTAATAATCTGTTTATATTTTTATCTCTATTTACATGAAGATATTGACTTAAAATAACATGAATACTTTCCTTTCCCATTTTATATAATGCATTAAAATACTTTCTTAAATAATTTGAGTTTTCATGTATCCTTAGAGATTCACCTGCTTTTTCACATTTAATTAATTTCTTTATCTTAAAAAAATTAATTTCAGGAAGGCTGTTTAAAAATTCATTTTCATCAATTTCACCTTCTAAATAATCTTCTACTTCATCAACAATACTTGGTAGTACATTTAACTCTTCAAATG
This sequence comes from Bacillota bacterium, assembly GCA_023424785.1. Taxonomy (GTDB): domain Bacteria; phylum Bacillota; class Clostridia; order Clostridiales; family Clostridiaceae; genus Clostridium. Next base: position 24,062 of record JAFADP010000014.1, on the reverse strand, counting down.
CGTCTCTTATTCTATCAATTAAATGTTCATTTAAATTCATATACTCTCAATCCCCCATATTATACTCTCTCTTTTTTATTATCTAAAATTTTTGTTTAGTTCTTCTATCTCTATTCTTTTTCTGCATAATATTAAATACTTATTCAATTTAAAATAATCTTCTATTACAGTACTATAATTAAACTCAAAGTTATGTCTTTTTTTACTTAAATCACTTACTAAATTATTTATTATATTTGATGCATATATCATTCCATAACTTTCACATAATTGTCCTAATTTTTTCATTTCATTTAATGTATAATCATGAATAGTATTAAACCCACTTAAAAGTAAATCATTCATAATATTTTCTATTTCTTGTATTAAATCTAATATTTCATTCAAAAATATTCCTCCTTATGTTAAGTTACAAGCTATGCCATCTTTATAATAAGCTAATGGATAAAACTTCAATTCACTATTCTCAACGTATATTCTTCCTAAAAAAAGTGGTGGCTCCTTTTTACTTAATCTTTCTAAAGTACGTATTAATTTTTTTGTCATTAAAGAAAATTGTATATTTATTTTAATAATATTATTTTCATAATCATATATTTGTAAATCTAATGTTTGAGTTATACTATGAAAGCAACTTTCACTAAATTTATTACCTTTTATAAAAATAATATTTGAAGTTTCACTATTAACATTATTAATAAAATCACTGTTTATAATATTTTTCCAATTATCAAAATAATATTTTTGTATATCTAAATCTAAAATACTACTTTTATCTAAAATAATGCCTTTACTTTCACTACTAGAAGATATTCTATTTTTAGAATTTATTTTTCCATGTATTAATTTAAATGTTATACTACTTAATTCTTCAAGTTTGCAATTTAGTTGCCATGGTGATGATGCATTAAGTCTTTTATAATTATTTGATTTAGTATTGTTCTCATAAAATATTGGCATTGCATTAGTATAAGTAAACCAAATCTTTTTTTCATTTTCATAAAAGTAATATGTTGTTCCCTCATAACCTGATTTACTAGTCCAATTTTCTTGAGCTACTCCGTGAAGTTTTACAATTGGTATTTCATAATATGAACTTTTAAACTCTCCTATTAGCTTTGTTAATACATTTAAATTATTTGTAGTTTCTAATATAAATGTATTTGTATAAATAGTTGTAAGCTTTCTTAATAATCTTTCACTTGTAAATGATGCATTTTTATTAAAATACAATGATACTTCTTTTGATATATTCCTTAACTCTTTTTCAAAATTAGGTAAATCATAGTTATGGCATATTATTGCCATATTATTTAACCTATCTATTGTAGTTTCTGTACATCTTGCTAATCCACTTATTAATATTTCTTCAATACAATATCTTATTTCCTTTGAGACTTTCTTTATTTCTTCTTCATCTATATGCTTTATCTTTTTTTCATAAGATAATAATTCTTCTAATGTTAAGTATCCCTTTTCTAATTTATATAAAATTAATGCTTCAGCTTTATGTTTGCATAACTCTTTACTTTTACAGCTACAAACAGAATTTTCTATTTCATTTAAAAGTGTTACTACAATACCTTCTTCTCCAAAATTAACTTTTATTACTGACCCTTCTATGATCTCATAGTTAAATCCAAATGATATTCTCTTTATTATATTAAAAAAATTTTTATCTCCAATATTCTTTTTTATTTCTTCTAACGTATAATCTTTAAGCTGTAAAAATTTTTCTTCTATTAACTCTTCTTTAGTACACTCTTCTTCTTTAAATATTTCATCCTTATGCATATTTAAATATAAGTAACTCATTATTATATGCTTACATATTGTTCTTGAAGGACAACTACACTTTGTATTTTTAAACTCTTCTTTTATTACACATTCGACTTCATCTAATTTAAATTTTATATTATCTTCATTTATCTCATATTCTATATTTTTGATTTTTTCTAAATCTTTCTTACTTCTATTTAAGATCCCCTTATTAGTTATTCCAATAAGGTATTCATCATCTATATTTCTAATAAATGTTCCTAGTTTACTTAAGAAATTATCTTTGCTATCCATTGTGCAAGCCCTCCTGGTGTCATAGCTCCTACTTCTGCCCCTAATAAAGCCATTTTTTGAGCTGCATTTTTATCATATACTGGAGTAGATTCCATATCCAATGCTGTCAATACTATTAATTTTGCTCCACTTTCAATAATTGACTTACTTGTTGCATACATATTTCCATATCCATATCCTTCATATAAATCTGTAACTAAAATAACCATAGTTCTATGAGGATTTTCAATTAAAGTTTCACAATACTGAAGTGCTTTAGTTATATTTGTTCCACCACCTAGTTGAACGCTCATAAGAGTTTCAACAACATCATCAACATATCCACTTAAATCCACTACTTCTGTATCAAAAATAACCAAATTAGTTTTTAACATTGGAAGTTTTGAAAATATTCCTGCCATAATTGCACTATAAATAACTGAACTTAACATGGAACCACTTTCATCTACTGCAATTACTATATTCCAAGAATTATATTTCTTCATTCTATCATTAAAGTAAATTTTATCCACAACCAATTTATTTTCATTAACATCAAAATTCTTTAAATTAGCTTTTATTGTCTTCTTATAATCAATATTTTTTGATGATTTTATAAGACTTGATTTATTTTTATTAACTCTTCCGACTATTGCTTTTTTAACATCACTCTCAATTTCTTTAGTTATATCTTCTGCAACTTTTTGTACTATTTTCTTTGCTGTTTCTATAACTTCCCCTTTCATAAGGTGTTTCATTTGAATAATATTTTTTAGTAGTTCCTTATTAGGTTCTAATTTTTCTAAAACCTCTTTATCTGTTAATAATTCTGTTAAATTATATTTTTCTAAAGCATGCTTTTCTAAAACTTCAATAGTTTCTTTAGGAAAAACTTCTCTAATTTTAGTTATCCAGCTAGGAACTGTTAATTTTGATGCATCTAGAGAACCTTTTGATTTTACCTCTCGTCTTACTCCATTTTCTTCACTATATTCTCTTGCATATAAAAAATCTAATAAATCATCCATATCCATATAACTTAAGGATTCTTCGTCTTCCCCAAACCCTATTGAATTATCAGAGTATTTTCCTAAAATAAGTCTCCATTTATTTAATTGAGAAGAGTTATTTTTCATTTAAAGCACCTCCTCATCAATAATATCTACTACAAATTTATCTAGCTTAGTTCCTAGATCTACAATCATTGGTGAAACTATATTAACTTCCTTAAACTTCCTTTTACTTATTCCATAAAACTCAGCTACTTTTTGTCCTATTTCATCTATTTCTCTTGGCGTAAAGTAACTAAAAGCAAGTCTTAATTCTGGTACTACTTTTATAAATTCCTCATTAGAGATAGCCTTTACTATTTTATCTATGGAAATTAATATGGATAAATCTATAAATAATACATCTTTAGCAGTAGAAAATAACCCAGTTAGAAAATTAGGTGCTTCTAGTACCTTCTCTTTAGTTCCTAAAATATAACCCTCTATAGTTTTTGATATATTTTCTACTTCAAATTCATTTAATCCATATAAAATACCAATTGTAGCTCCCTCTACTCCTGCATTTCCTTCTTTAAATCTAAGTAATGATTTTAATGATTCTTTTAATATATCTTTATCTAAATTCAACTCACTATTTAGTACCACATTAAATATTTCCTTTAATCCATTTACTGTTTTTATAGAATCATCTTTGCTAGTAGAATATAACTCTGGTATTAATATAGATACCTTGCTATAACAAGAGAATATAATATTTTTTATTTCACCTATATCTGTCATATTATATAGTTCTCTCATGTTATATAAATAATTAAGTTGTTTAATACAATCAATTAATGAATAAAAACTTCCATCTTCTGAAATAGCATTATTTAATAGTTCTAATGTATCGTTAAAAGCTTCACTTAATCCCATACAAAATGCTTGTACTAGTTTTCTTGCTACCTCTCCAGAATTTTTACTATTATTTTTAATGTCTTTTTTTAATATACTTAATGCTGCTTCCTTTAAAGTTCCTCCATAAACAGAACTATCAATAAGAGAAGAGTCCACACCTGTATCCCACTTATAAACCCATGTTTCTCTAACTAAATTCATATTTTTTCTTAATAAAATGTTAGGCCCTTTAACCATCTTGCAAAAGTTAGTATTTAAATAGCTCATTCTATGCAAAATCTCACTTATTTCTCTATGTCTATTTGAAGAAAAAATATCTAAAGTAATTTCTTGTTGAGATGTAGTTTTTATTTTCAATTTATATTTTTGTGATAATGCTCTAAAGTCTTGTACCAAAGGTGGAACATCTGCATTACTACATAAAACTCCTATTTTACTTCCTGTCATTTCTTTATATAATAACTTTAAAGGTTCTTCTGTTGATATACTTAAATCTCCTTTTATAAATGAAGATGTTATTCCATCAATAAGTTCATATGCACCACATTCCTTTTTATCTCTTATTTCTGCTAACCCTTGGCACATATTAAAAGCACATATTTCATCAAAAGTAGAAAGACATCCATCATTTTTTCTAACTGCCTTACCTGTTCTTACAATAAATCTCAATGTAGAATTTTCATACACCTTTTTATTATTATCACTAATTTCATTCCATACTTTTTCATAAAAATTAGGGAATGGCATACCACTTGCATATCCATTTAATTGATCTGTAGCCTCCATAGAATATGGCATTACATACACATTGCTATCATCTTTATTAAATTTATGAAGCTTTAACTTATTATCTTTATCTAATAAATTAAGTATTCCATATGTATGAAAACCACCAGTAACTACTAATATCTTTTTATAAATCTTGCAAGCTTCTTGAATTTTAGTTGCCATAAATTTTTCTCTTTCAATGCATCCTTCCTCAATTAATTCTTCTTCTGAGGTATTAAGTCTTGTAAGATAACAATATGAAAGCATTGATTTTACAAACTCTTCTTTTGATATATATATACCATTTATCTCAAAAAGCTTTTCCCATAGTTCATTAAAATTTCTGCAGTTCTCCTTTTCACAAAGTCTTTTAAAAAATTCACTTTTAGAAAATAAATAATCATCATTATAATTTAGCTTATCCTCAGACTTAAGTAATCCTTTACCTTCAATAGAGTTAATAAGAATTTCACTATATGGCAAATCAATAAATTCTGTTTTTATACCTCTATTTTTTCCTTCCTTTAAGGCTATTAATTCTGGAGAATAGTTTAAAAATGGATAATAACATTTATACTTTTCTTTTTCTTCACTAATAAACCCCTTTTTATCAGAATAAGAATAATATATTGCAAATGGTGGCTTACTATTTTCATCTTCTAAAAATTCTTTAACATTATTTCCATCTACAGGACCTTCTATTAATATTATTTCTGGCATATATTCTTCTATAGTTTTTATTAAATGAAAAGAACATGCTGGGCTATGATGTCTTACTGGAAAAAATATAATATTAGAGCTTAAATTAAAGCTTTTATGAAATAATTCATCTATCTTATCCATTTCCTTGCTTCGTAATACTTCTTCCATAACTCATCTCCTTCTACAGCCTTATATTTAACAACAACATTAAAATAGTTTCTAAGCTTCTCTAAGTCATCTCTACTTTCTTTAGCTACAGCCCCTAATATATTTTGAACCATTGAATCTAAACTAATATTTGAATCTCCATAATAATATGATGTCATCATAGTTTGATAGTAAACTGAAACTGCTTCTGCCGTACTCATTACAGCTGATGGCTTATCTATTCTCATTCCTTCAGAAGATATCCCTTCCCTTAGCTCATGAAATGTTGATGCTAATAACTTTGCAATATTTGTATCAACTTCTACTTCAATATTATTTTGATTTTTTAACTTGTTAACCTCATTAATTATTATTTCTGATTCTAAAGCAACATCTTTAATTGGAAAAATTGTTTCAAAATTAAACCTTCTTTTTAATGCACTACTCATTTCATTAACGCCTTTATCTCTTGTATTAGCTGTTCCTATTACGTTAAATCCAGGAGTTGCAAATAACAATCCTTCATCACCAAGCTCTGGTATATTTAAGACCTTATCACTTAAAACACTTATTAAACTATCTTGTATTTCAGATGGACATCTTGTTATCTCTTCAAATCTTGTTATTATTCCTCTTTCCATTCCAAAAAATAATGGTGCCTTAACTAAGGCCTCTTTACTTGGACCTTTTGCTAATAATAATGCATAATTCCATGAATACTTAATCATATCTTCTGTTGTACCTGCTGTTCCTTGAACTGTATTTGTACTACATCCACATATTGCAGCTGATAGTAATTCAGATAGCATAGTCTTTGCAGTTCCTGGTTCTCCAACTAACATAAGTCCTCTATTCCCTGCTAAAGTTATAATACTTCTTTCTACTAAGGAATCGTTTCCAAAAAACTTTTTAGAAATATATACTTCTTTATTGTTGTATTTTAACGGAGTTGAACTTCCTAATATAAATGTTCTTACACTTTTAGGTGAAAGCATCCAATTAACTGGTTTTACACCATCATCATTCTTTATTAATGCATCTAACTCTTCTTTATAAAGCACTTCTACAGGTGCTTTTATCATTCTCTCTTCCATAAATCTCTCCTTTTAATTTTTTACTATTATTACATATATTATAACATTATTGAGTGCAAAAAAACTTATTCATATAAAAAATTTTATATAAAAATTACAAATTTAGGTTATAATATATATAGACAATGAAGTCTAAGTTACAATGCTTAGAACTCATTGTCTTTATTTTTATGAGAGGAGGTTTATATATGAATATTTTTGATATAATGGGACCCGTTATGGTTGGACCATCAAGTTCGCATACTGCTGGTGCTGTAAAAATTGGTCTTATATCAAGACAACTTATAAATGAAGAAATTAAAAATGCTAATATATTTTTACATGGATCATTTTTAGCTACAGGTAAAGGGCACGGAACAGATAAAGCAATAATTGCAGGACTTCTAGGAATGAAACCTGATGATACAAGAATTGCTAATAGCTTCTCATTAGCAGAAGAAAGAGGTATGGATTTCTCTTTTAATGGCATTAATTTAAAAGATGCTCATCCTAATACAGTAGTACTTAAATTAACAGGTATAAATGGACGTGAGTTAGAAATAGAGGCTTCATCTATAGGTGGTGGCCAAATAAAAATAAATAAAATTGATAAGTTAGATGCTAATTTTTGCGGTGATTATCCTACTCTAATTGTTCATAACATGGATGAACCTGGTCATGTAATGGCAGTAACATCTATGCTTGGTCACAAAATGGTAAATATAGCAACTATGCAACTTTATCGTCACTCAAAAGGTGGAGAAGCTGTTATGATTATTGAATGCGATCAAGAAGTTCCACTTGAAGGAATACAATGGTTAAAACATCAAGAAGGTGTAATTAAAGTAACTTATCTTAGTAAGGAAGGTGATGATTATGAGCTTTAATTCTATATCTGAAATAATAAAATTATCAGAAAGTACAAATAAATCTTTTTTTAAAGTAATTCTTGAAGATGATATGAATGAAAGACAGGTGTCTATGGAAGAATCTATAGGAAAAATGAATCTTCTTTATGAAAGCATGAAAGTTTCAGATACATACTATGACAAAAACTTAAAATCATCTAGTAATTTAGTAGGAGGAGAAGGTGAAAAAATAAGTATTGCTCTAAAAAACAATGATATTATTTGTGGAAACTTTATAGGAAAAGTAATGGAAAGAGCATTAAAAATGGGTGAATCTAATGCTTGTATGAAAAGAATAGTTGCTGCACCTACTGCTGGCTCTTGTGGTGTTATTCCTGCTGTTTTAATAACTTTTGAAGAGGAATTTAATATTCCACAAGAAAAAATTATTGAATCATTATATGTAGCTTCTGGAATTGGTGAGGTTATTGCAACTAGAGCTTCAATATCTGGAGCTGCTGGTGGATGCCAAGCTGAAATTGGTTCTGCAAGCTCAATGGTTGCTGGTGCTTTGGCTTATTTAAGAGGTGGAGATAATGAATGTATAGCTCATGCTAGTGCCTTAGCATTAAAAAGTTTATTAGGTTTAGTATGTGACCCTGTTGCTGGTTTAGTAGAGGTTCCTTGTGTAAAAAGAAATGTAATTGGAGCTGTTAATGCTCTTACAAGTGTAGATATGGCTATTGCAGGAATTAGAAGTCAAATTCCACCAGATGAAGTTATAGATGCTATGAAAAATATTGGTGATGCTATGCCTTCTTGCTTACGTGAAACAGGAACAGGAGGTCTTGCTATTACTCCTACAGGAATAAAAATCGCAGAAACGCTTTCTTAAATATTTTTAATATTAAAAGGCTGTATCAGAATAAATTTTGATACAGCCTTTGTATTATCTTATATTTATAATATTACTATTTAAGCTTCTTTCTCATAAATCTAGGCATAAGTCTTATTATCTTTGGTGATATTTTATGTATATCAGACCTTGTAACTCCGCCCATTAATATCATTAAGTATGCATATACAAAAGCTCCTATACCAACTGACATTATAGTAACTAATATAGATGTAAATCTTGAAATACTTATAAATCTATACATAAAGTTTATTGGTTGTCTTACTACTAAAATTGCTAATGCCATAACTATTGATGCTAAAAGTGGTTTAAATATATATTTAACTAAGTTCAATCTCATATGCATAACTCGCTTTATCTCTTTATGATTTAATAGAGCCGGAATTATATACCATATAGCATTACCTAATATTACACCATATATATTAATACTTGGTTGTGCAACAAGAAAATAATTAGCTACTATTTTGCATACAATACCTATTCCAAAACTTTTTACTATAAAATAAAATCTATTAATTCCTTGAAGAATATTACTTTGTATTTGAGTTACTGTCATAAGAACTAATATAAACGAACCTAAAACCAACATTCTTGCTCCTGATGTATTACCATAAAGACTCATATAAATCTCATTTGCTAACATAGATAATCCTATAGCTGCTGGTATTGCTATTGCAAATGCAACCTTAAATGCATATCTTATATTTTTTCTTATTTCTTTTTTATCTTTAACAGCCATAGCTCTTGCTATACTTGGTAATACTGTTGTTCCAATAGCTGTTATCATTATTAATGGAACTCCATATAATGTTTTATATTTGGAGTAGTAACCATATAGGATTTCTCCTTCTCTAGAAGTAAATCCTGCTACTATTAATCTACTAGATACATTAGTCATATCTACTAGACCACCAAAGTTTTGTAGACCTGAGCTAATTATTATAGGAACAGAATATGCTATAACTCTTTTTAGTATTTTTCTATTCTCTTCCTTTAATTCCTTTTTGCTACCTTGAAATTCAAGCTCATCGTCCTCTTCTTTATTTCTACAGTATATTATATAAAAGCAAGCAAATAAAGCTCCTACAGATGTTCCTATTTGTGCTCCAGCAGCACCATATGCTAAACTAAATTGAACAAGTATAAATGCAAATAATAAGCTTATTATTACATTTAGCATTTGTTCTAGTATTTGAGATATACCTATAGATTTCATATTCATTTTACCTTGCATATATCCTCTATAAGCAGATAGTACAGCAGTTATTGCTACGCAAGGAGCTAATGCCATTATTCCATATGCTCCCTGTGGACTCTCAGCAAGATTTGCTATTGGTTTTGCTAATAATATCATAAAGGTAGCTGCTATTATACCTATTACTAAATAAAACTTTCTTGATACTTGTAGTGTTCTTTCTGCCTTTTCTGGCTCTCCTAATGCTATAAATTCAGAAACAACCTTTGCTACTGAAGGTTGAGCGCCAACACTAGTCAACGCATATACAAATAAAAATACCTCTGTAATTTTTGAATATACTCCATATCCCCTATCTCCTAAAATTGCTATAAGGAATGGCGAATATAGCATTGACATAGCCTTACTTAAAATCCCAGCTATAGAAAGTATTAAAACTCCCTTTGCTGCTGAATTTCCTTGCTTCATAATAAAAACTCCTTAACTATAAAGAAAACTTAAATACATCATTCTTAATTTTTTTGAATATTGGTGGTAAAGAATGTGCTATTGTTTTATTATTTAAGTATTCTAACTTACCACTTGTATTTCTAAATATCAACTTATATGCATATAAGTATTGATAATTTAATCCAAACTTATTTTCAAAGAATGAATTTATTTTTTTATCACCATACTTGCTATCTCCTATAACAGGTGATCCTAAATGAGATAAATGTGCTCTTATTTGATGACTTCTACCTGTTATTAAGTTAATCTCTAAGAATGAAAAAGCACCATTTGTTTTTACTGTCTTAACTTCCATTTCAATTGCCTTAGAATTAGGAACTTTTTTATCATATATCTTAGATATATTCTCTGTTTCATTTTTTAATATATATCCTGTATATAATCCATCTTTTACTTTACCTTTAACTAAAGTATTATAATACTTTTCAACATTACCCTCTCTTATTATTTCATTTAATAATCTTAAGCTTTCAAAATTCTTTCCGAATATAACCATACCACTTGTATTTCTATCAAGTCTGTTGCATGGAGCTGGAGTAAATGTAAGTTCATTTTCTGGAACATAATCACCTTTATTCTTTAAATAAGACAGAACATAATCTGTTAATGTAGGCTCTTGAGAATTGCTGTCAGAATGAACTAATACTCCAGGCCACTTTTCCACTATTACTAAGTTTTCGTCTTCAAAAACAATTTTTAATCCGCTTGCATCAACTTGTATAAAGTTTTCCTTTACTTCTCTCTTACTTTGAATATATCTTATTTCTACAAGGTCCCCTTCTTGTAGTGGATATTTTTCTTTTTGCTTCTTACCGTTGACTCTTATATCTCCCTTTCTTAAAGCTTTAAAGATAGCACTTAAAGGTACATCCTTTAATAGCTTTCTCAAAAACTTATCTAATCTCTGCCCTGCTTCATTACTTCCTATTTCTATTTTTTTCAAAATATAATCAACTCCTGTTTAACTTTTGGTTATCATTCCCCATACTACTTAGATTAATATTATTTTACAAACTTGTCAAATAATCAAACGCTATAGCACATTGCATTGCTACGCCTATAGGGATAGCTTCTTCATCTATCTTAAATCCTGAGCTATGAGCTGGCTTATATGCTCCTTTACTCTTGTTTCTTGTTCCTAAATAATAAAATACAGAAGGTCTCTCTTGAGCAAAATATGCAAAACTTTCAACTCCCATACTTGGATTCTTCTGATCTAATACATTTCTTTCCCCAATTATTTTTTTTCCTATTTTCTTTACTCTTTTAACCATCTCTTCATCATTATAAAGGCAAGGATATCCTTCTTCAACTACAACTCTTCCTTCTGCTCTTAAAGCTTCGCATACTCCTGATACAATTTCTTCTAGTCTTTTAACTACATATACTCTATCCTCATTTGTAATAGTTCTAATTATTCCACTTAAAGTAACCTCATCTGGTATAACATTAGGTGCTGTACCCCCCTTTATACTTCCTACTGTTATTACAACTGGATTTACTGGAGGAACCTCTCTACTAGCTATAGTCTGTATAGACATTACTACATTTGAGGCTGCTACTATAGGATCTACTGTTTTATCTGGATGAGCACCATGTCCTCCTCTTCCTTTTATTCTTATAGTAAATGGATTTGAAGCTGCATTAACCATATCAAGCTTTACTCCTATTTTTCCACAATCTAAATCTTCTGAAACATGAAGACCTACTATCCTCTCTACATATGGTTCCTTTAATACGCCTTCATTAATCATTATAGGCGCTCCTCCTGTTGTCTCCTCGCCTGGTTCAAAAAGCAATTTAACTATTCCTGCAAATTCCTTCTTATTTCTATTTAAAATCTTAGCTGTTCCTAATAATATTGCAGTATGTGCATCATGACCACATGCATGCATTTTCCCTTTTATTTTAGATCTATAAGTATATTCAGGATCTTCTTCTATTGGCAATGCGTCCATATCTGCTCTTAAAGCAATAACTTTTTTTCCTCTTCCTTCACCAACAATTTCTGCACATACACCTGTATTTGCTACTGAATAGAAAGGTATATTTTCCTTAGTCAGAAAATCCTTTATTATCTTAGATGTTCTATATTCTTCAAAGCCTAATTCAGGATTCTGATGTATGCATCGTCTTATACTGATTAATTCTTCTTTTATGTCCAAAGCTTCTTTTATAAAGTCAATCATATAACCCTCCTAGTATTAATTAGTAAATTTACTTGCAATAATCCATATATTAAATAGTATTTAAAAAATAGTTAAACTATGCTATAATTAAGTAAATAAAATGGTTTTTTATTAATTTCTTATTATAAAAAGGAGCTTGATTATGGGATTTAAAGATAAATTAAATAAATACTTCCAAGATTCATATATGGAGAAATATGGAGACAGAGTAGCTAGTGCTTCTGGTACTGTTGTTTCAGTAAAATTCACTGAAAAGAATTACATTATAATAAAAAAATTAGTTGTAGATTTCGTTATTAAATCTGATGTTAGTAAAGGTGTTGTAAAAGCTACATATAAAAAAAATAGATGGTTTAAAAAGCCAGAATTTATTCCTGTGAAAATAGGACATAAAGTTATTATTATGGGACTTAAAGGTATTAAAGGCCAAAAAGATTCTGATGTTATTGCAATACAAAATGTTCTTAACTTAACAACAAGAAGAGACTTATTGCCATTTGACCATTCTCAATTAAAGAAATCAAAACAACAAGCAACTAAAATGATGAGAAGATAATTTCATATAAAAAAGAGTTTACATTCAAATGTAAACTCTTTTTTTATAATGAAAATGACCATATTGCTCTTATTTGATCACTTATATCTTCATATTTCCATAACTTCTTGCTTCTCCTTCTACTATTTGGATCATTAACTTCAAACTTTCCATCTTTATATGCCTTAAGAACTATAAAATGCCCTTTATTTGTAAAATCCCCTGGTCCCATGCTACAAATAATTGGATTTCCAGCTTCAAGTTCATTTATAATCATATCTTTATCTAAAGGTATCTCATAACTATTAATTCCATAATGTGATGCTCCTTCTGTCATGAGGCTCCATTTCGTTCCATCCTTGCCAGCATAGTATCCGTTATCCTTACTAAAATCTGCTACTACTTTAGGATCTATACTATCATCTTTAGTAAGCCCTACAATTACCATAGCTAAACATGTTGGACCACAACCTTCTTTAGCTATGGTATCATCTCCATATTTAAGGTTTCCCCACCTTTTATCATACTGTAAAAATAAAGGTATACTATTACTACTTAATTCTTGTGAAGTATCTATATTATTACTTTTTCCTACTGCATCAATTATTTTTAATGTTATTATACACATTAAACATACAAATAATAATGATATTATATATGTTCTTCTCTTCCTTCTTAATTTTTTTAATCGTCGTTGTTGTATAACTCCCTCTCTTGTTAATGTACTTATATTATTTATCATACCTCCCCCTCCTTGATTCTATTTTAAGTGAAAGAAGTTTTTTTCTTCATATTAAAAACTCCCATACTATAATTTATATAATTAAATTATAGTATAGGAGTATTTTTTTAAATCTTTTTAATTTCTTAATTTTACCAAATAAGACATCTTATACTCTTATTTATTTTTTATAAATAAATATATACTATTAACAAAACCAATTATTCCTGAGAAGAATAATATTATAAGCCATTGGTTTAAAGCTAGTGGTACTGTATGAAATACACTTTGTAAGAATGGTATATATATAACACAGCTTAGCATTATAATAGATACAAGTACTGCTCCAACTAAATATATATTAGTAAATAGTTTTATTTGGAATATTGAATGTCTTTCTGATCTACATTCAAATACGTGTATTAATTGAGACATAACTAATGTTGATAATGATATTGTTCTACATGTTTCTAAGTCCATACCATAAAGTCTTGATATAATAAATGATAATAATGTACATATTCCTATTAAACATCCTCTAACTAGTATTTTTTCTGTTAATCCTCTTGCAAATATATTCTCTTTTCTACTTCTTGGTGTTTGCCTCATTATATCCTTATCTGGAGGGTCTACGCCTAAGGCAATAGCTGGTAATCCATCAGTAGCTAGATTTACAAATAAAATTTGTATTGGTGTTAGTGGTGTTGGAAGACTAAATAATGATGCTAAAAACATTGTAAGAACTTCTCCTAAATTACAAGATAAAAGGTATCTTATAAATTTTCTTATATTATCATAAATTACTCTTCCTTCTTCTACTGCTGCTACTATAGTTGCAAAATTATCATCCATAAGTATCATAGATGAAGCTTCCTTTGTAACATCTGTACCTGATATACCCATTGATATACCAATATCCGCTTCTTTAATTGCAGGCGCATCATTAACTCCATCTCCAGTCATTGCAACAACATTTTCTTTACTTTTAAAAGCTTTTACTATTCTAAGTTTGTGATCCGGAGAAACTCTAGCAAATACTCTTAACTTATCTATTCTATTATCTAATTCCTCATCACTTAACTTTTCTAACTCTTCACCAGTTAAAACTTGATCTTTATTACTACATATATTTAAAGATTGTGCTATGGCTAATGCTGTATTTTTATGATCTCCAGTTATCATTATTGGTTTTATTCCTGCAAGCTTACACTTTAAAACTGCATCTCTTGCTTCATCTCTTGGAGGATCAATGCTTCCTACTACTCCAATAAAGATAAGATTATCTTCAAGCTTACTTCCTTTAGTTAAACCTTCTACTTTATAAGCTGCTGCAAGGCATCTTAATGCTCTTGATGACATTGCTTCTATAAATGATGCAACTTGTTTTTTCTTTTGAAAAGTAAATGGTTTAACTTTATTATTTTCTAATATAAAAGAACATCTATCTATAACCCTTTCAGGTGCACCTTTAATATATGCTGTTTCTTTTCCATCTTCTTTCATTATTACAGACATCATTTTTCTAGTTGAATCAAAAGGAATATCATAAGTTCTTTCTGCTTTTTCTAAAAAAGATTTTAATACCTTAGTATCTTTAAAAAATAACTTAATTAATGCTGTTTCTGTAGGATCTCCTGATACACATTTATCTACTTTAATTTTCTTAAAATCATAATTACAATCATTACAATAAACTAATGATTTCATAAGCATTGTAGAGTCTGTTAATTTTTCTTTTGGAACTTCGTAAATTCTTCCATTTATATAAACTTCTTTTACTGTCATTTTATTTTGAGTTAATGTTCCTGTCTTGTCTGAACAAATTACTGAAGTACAACCTAAGGTTTCTACTGCTGGAAGCTTTCTAATTAATGCATTTCTCTTAAGCATTCTAGAAACACCTAATGCTAATGCAACTGTAACAATAGCTGCTAAACCTTCTGGTATTGCTGCTACAGCTAAACTTACTCCAAGTAAAAACATTTCTCCAATATCATTTCCCCTAACAATTCCAAGAATAGTTACAACTGCACAAACTATAAGACAAACTATAACAAGTATTTTCCCAAGTGATTCTAATCTTTCTTTTAATGGAGATTTTTCTTCTTTTATATTATCAAGTAAATTTGCTATTTTACCCATCTCGGTTTTCATTCCAATTCCATTAACCTTAAGTAGTCCCTTTCCCTTTAATACTGTTGTACCCATAAATCCACTATTATTTTTACTATCCTTACTAACACCTACAGACTCTCCTGTAAGAAGTGATTCATCAACCATAAGTCCTGAAAGTTCAATAAACTCTCCATCTGCTGGTATTCTATCTCCCGCCTCTAATACAACTACATCTCCTACGGTTAAATAAATTGAATTAATTACACTTAAACTACCATCTCTAAATACTTTACATGTAGGTGCTGCTAAATCCTTTAGCGCTTCTAATGACTTTTCTGTTCTAAATTCTTGAACAAAACCTAATATTGCATTAACAACTACTATGATTACTATGGTTATAGCATCAGCTACATCTCCCATAATGGCAGATATTAAAGTGGCCCCTAAAAGTACCCAAACCATAAAGTCATTAAACTGAAGTAAAAATGTTTTTATGGGTGATACTTTCTTTTTATGTTTTAACTCATTCAATCCAAAGCTTTTTATTCTCTTTTCAGCTTCTTTAGTCGTTAATCCTGGAATCATTACTTTTTCCTGTAACACGCCTTTTCCTCCTAAAAAAATTTCTATACTATATATATTTGATATTTTTAAAATTAGAATTATATACTTATCTCTAATTCAATTAATGAACTTTACATTTTTATGTATTAGTTTTAAAATATAAAATGTATGTACTTTATATAATAAAAAGGAGGAAAAGCGTTGAAAAATCTTATATACGTGACTGGACACAAAAATCCAGATTCTGATTCTATATGTGCTGCATATGGATATGCTGAATTTAAAAATAAAACTGGCGAAATACCTGCAATTCCTGTAAGATTAGGAAATGTTAATAGAGAAACTCAATATATTTTAGATAGATTTGGTGTTAATGCTCCAGAATATCTAGAAACAGTAAAGTTAAAGGTTGAAGACTTAAATATAGATACTCTTGAACCAATAACTCCTGATGTTACTTTAAAAAATGCTTGGAACATTATGAAGGAAAACAAGGTAAAATCTATACCTGTTGCAGACTCAAATAAACACTTAGTAGGAATTTTATCTGTGTCTAACCTTACTTCTTCTTATATGGATAACTGGGATAGTAACATATTAGCTAAGAGCAATGCTACTATTGAAAATATAATTGAAACTTTAGATGGTAAGGAAATTTACATAAATTCTGAAGTTAAAACTTTCCCTGGAAAAATAGCTGTTGCTGCTATGCAACCTTATAATATGAGAAAGATAATTAGTGAAGGTGATATTGCTATAGTTGGTGATAGACCTGATATACAAGAAGCTTTAATAGATTTAAATGTTTCTCTTATGATAATTACTGGTGATAATGGATTATCAGATTATCTTAATGAAAAAGCTCAAAAGGCTGGAGTATCAGTTATAAGCACTCCTCATGATTCTTTTGAAACATCTAGATTAATAGTACAAAGTGTTCCTGTAAAATATGTTATGACTAGCGAAAACCTTGTATCTTTCTCAACTGATGAATTAGTTGAAGATATTAAGGAAGTTATGCTTGAAACTAGATTTGGAAGCTATCCTGTAGTTAATGAAGAAGGAGAAGTTCTTGGAACTATTTCTAGATTCCACTTAATATCTAACTACAAGAAAAAAGTTATTCAAGTTGACCATAATGAAAGAGGTCAATCAGTAGATGGATTAGATGAGGCTGAAGTTTTAGAAATTATCGATCACCACAGAGTTGCTGATATACAAACTAACAACCCAATATTCTTTAGAAATGAACCTCTAGGAAGTTCTTCAACAATAGTTGGTAAGTGTTTCTTCGAAAGAGGATTAACTCCATCTAAACAAGCTGCTGGTCTTTTATGTGGAGCTATAATTTCTGATACATTATTATTCAGAAGCCCAACTTGCACACCACAAGATATAGAAGTATGCAAGAAACTTGCTGAAATAGCTGGAATAGAAAGTATAGAAGACTTTGCTAAGGAAATGTTTAAAGCTGGTACATCTTTAGTTGGAAAAACTGTAGATGAAATATTCAACCAAGACTTTAAACCATTTACTATAGGTGATTATAAAGTTGGTATAGCTCAAGTTAATACAATGGATATTGAAGGATTTATGCCAGTTTATAAAGAAGATATGTTAAATTATATGGAAGATAAAGCTAAGAACGGTGGCTTCAATGCAATGCTTCTTCTTTTAACAGATATAATAAACGAAGGTTCTCAAATTTTAGTTGCAGGTCCTGCTCCTGAAATAATAGAAAAAGCCTTCAATGTTGAATTAGTTGACTCAACTGCTTTCTTACCTGGAGTTCTTTCAAGAAAGAAACAAGTTGTTCCACCAATAACAAACACAGTAAATGCAATGTAATAAATTAAAGAGGTTTGTGACTCACAAACCTCTTTTTTACTACTTACAATAATTTATTATAGCCTCTATAATCATCCTCTAACAACTTCATCAAATAATCTCATTAGATTTCTTAAAAATTCATTATTAACATCAAATTTAATTCTATCTACTTTACATATAGGTAGAATATTAGGAGAAGTTCCTGATATAAATAATCCATCGAAATCTTTAATATTATTATGACTTATATTTTCTTCAATTACATCTATATTATTTTTCTTTGCCATTCTAATTATTTCTGTTCTAGTTACTCCTGGAAGTACAGCTTCTACCTTTGATGTATATAACTTTCCTTCCTTAAATAAAAATATATTTGAACGACTACCTTCAGTAATAAATCCATTTCTATCAACTAATATTGCTTCATAAGCATTGTTTTTCTTAATTTCTTCATTTACAGCATCTCTAAAACCTTGATTTATAACCTTAGCATTAGGATTTTCTCTTTCTCCAAAGTAAAGTATTGTTGGTACTCCATTTTCATACATATCTTTTGTTGGATATGAATGTTTTATAAAAAATATTCTAAGCTCTTTTGATAAAGTATTATAAGTAATTTTTATATTTCCTATATCTATATTATTAGTCCTTACTAATGTATCTATATCCTTCTTTAATTGATCTTCCTTTATAGAAAACTCTTCATTACTTAACTTAAATGAATTTTTCATTCTCTCATAATGCTCTTTATAAAATAATGGCTTACCATCTATTATACGAAGTACTTCATATATTACTTTGCCACCTTCTTCATCAATCCATTCGCCTATGTTTTTTATATTACTGTTTGATATATAAAATTCTCTTATAGCATCCATTTGAACACTACCTCCCTTATATTTATCTGATGTCTAGCCGTTGTAACATTCCCTTGTTCTATATAACAGGGAGCTAACAACGGACACGACCCTAGATTAACTCAGCTAAATTCAGTAGGAGATAAAAACTCCTACTGAATAAGTTTCGTTTTATAAAGCCCAAAAGACCTATTTTATATCCAATTAAGCACCTTCATATCTGTCTTTTTCTTATAATTAATTAAGTAAGGATTTCCTACTAAATCTAATAAAGGCTTGTCTGAAAGTGAATCCGAGAACATATATGAATTTTCATAATCTACTTTTACATTATTTTCTTTTAATACTTCTTTAAGTCTAGTTACTTTCTCCTCACCCTTGCAATTGTTGCCTATAATTTTTCCTAAGAACTTTCCATCCTTAATTTCAAATCTAGTTCCTATAATCATATCAACTTCTTTTATATTATAAAACTCTTTAAGATAGAATTCTCCTGATGCAGAAATAAGGTATACATCACATCCTTCTTTCTTAAGTTTTTTTATCATACTAATTGAGTCTTTATATAGGATTTTACTTAAAACATCTTTATAGAACTCTTTTACAAACTTATTTAAATCTTTTTCGTCTTTATTTACTAAAAATTTTATAAAACATTCCTTAACTGCTTTTTCATCAAAAAAACCTAAACCATACATAATACCACTATATATTGCCCTTGGAATATATCTTATATTCTTTATATCCCTTTTAATTGAATAAATAAATAGCTGTATTAGTGTTTCCTTACTAGTAATAGTATAATCAATATCAAATATAGCTAACTTTTTCATTAACATCCTCCAAATAAAAACTTTTATTAAGTCTCTCTATATTATACACTCTTTTAATAAAAAAAGTAGAGTTATAATTGAAACTCTACTTTTTATTATTTAAACTATTTTAATTTTTTAACAAATTTTTCTATTCTATCTAAACCTTCTTCAATTTCCTTTTGAGCTGTTGCATAAGATAATCTTATATAATTATCAAGACCAAATGCTACTCCTGGTATTACAGCAACCTTTTCTTCATCTAAAAGCTCTGCTGAAAAATCTAATGATCCGTTAATAGTTTTTCCGTTAATTTCTTTACCATAATAGTTGCTTATATTTATCATTAAGTAAAATGCACCCTTAGGATATATTATATCTAATCCTTCTATTTCTCTTATTCTATTAATCATAAATTTTCTTCTATTATCAAATTCAGCTATCATTTTTTCTAGCTCGTCAGTTGGTCCATTTAAAGCTTCTATTGAAGCATATTGTGCAATTGAGTTTGGATTTGATGTAACATGACTTTGAATACTTGTCATAAGCTTTATTATCTCTTCTTTTGCAGCTGCATAACCTATTCTCCAACCAGTCATTGAATATGCCTTAGATACACCATTTATAACTATTGTTCTTTCATAAGCATCTTGTGATAATGACGCAATACTTATATGTTTTTCTCCATCATATATTAACTTTTCATACATTTCATCAGAAATTATTATTATATCATGCTTTTTAGCAAACTCAGCTATAACTTCTAACTCTTCTTTATTGTATATAGTTCCTGTTGGGTTATTAGGAGTATTTAAAACTAATGCTTTTGTTTTATCAGATACAACATTTTCTAGTGATTCTAAAGTATACTTATAGTTTGCATCTTCATCAGCCTCAACAAATACTGGTATACCATCTGCTAACTTAATTAGTTCTGGATAACTTACCCAATAAGGTGTAGGTACTATTACTTCATCTCCTGGATTTAAAATAGCCATAAAAACATTAGCTAGACATTGTTTTGCTCCTGTTGAAACAATAATTTGATTTGCATTATAATTTAAACCATTATCATTTTTAAGCTTTTTACAAATAGCTTCTCTTAATTCTATTATACCTGAAGTTGGTGTGTATTTTGTCTTACCTTCTTCCATAGCCTTAATAGCTGCATCAATAATATTTCTTGGAGTGTTAAAATCAGGTTCTCCTGCCCCAAAACTAACAACATCTATTCCTTCCGCCTTTAATGCTTTAGCCTTTGCTGTTATAGCTAAAGTTATTGACGGATTAATGTTTTTTGCCTTTCTTGAATATTCCATTTTTTCTCCTCCAAATTATGACTTTTCATTAAATTTAATTAATTTATCTAATAATAACTCATTAATCCCTTGAGAACCAATACTATTTCCATCTTTCTTAAAATTATGAAAATCGCTCCCCCCACTGATTAATAATTTATATTTTTTGCTTAAATTATAAAACTTATTTATTTCTTCTTTAGTATGACTAGGATGATAAACTTCAATACCTTTCATTCCATGGCATTTTAATGTTTTTATTATATTTTCAGTTTCTAAACTTCTATATATTCTTCCAGGATGAGCTAAAAAAGCTATCCCACTACTACCATTTATTATGTCTAATACATCCTTAAAATTCATCTTTTTTCCCTTTACATAAGCGGGTTTACCCTTCATCAAATAATTACAAAATGCTTCTTTATGATTTCTTGCATAACCCTTATCAACAATTGCTTTAGCTATATTACCTCGTCCTACTGAATGATTACTTCCTTTCAATATTTCACTTAGGCTAATATTAATATTAATGGATTTTAACTTTTCTATAATCCTCTCGGCTCTTTCTACCCTTGACTTCATTAGATTACTTATTGCAAAATTAAGTTCTTTATTATTTATATCAATGAAATACCCCAAAATATGTAATTCCTCATCATCATATTCTGTACTAAACTCTATTCCTGGTATTATCTCAATATTGTAACTATTCTCTATAGTTACATATTGAGAAGCTATAGTATCATGATCTGTTATTGATATATATTTTAAGCCTTTATTATTTGCTACATCTATTATTTTATCCGGAGTTAAAATTCCATCAGAGTAGGAAGAATGAATATGTAAATCTGCATAATTCATATTTCGCACCTTCCTTCCCATATATAATAAAATATAGCATTATTCTGATTTATTGTAAACCATGTATTAATATTGAAACTTAGAAAAGAGTGGTTTAAAAAAACCACTCTTTTCTAAAATTTTAAGCATTAACTAATACTTCATTATAATAAGTAGAAACCTTATCAAATTCTTCTTCTTCAGGTACTACTAATGTTTCTTCTTCTCCATCTAATTCTACTCTAAACATATATACAGAGTCATCTTCTTGATTTTGAGCTAAAACATATTCTTTTTCTTCATATGAGAATTGATCTATAATTGGACATGAAACTATGTTTCCATTTTCATCCTCTAGGTCTATTACTAAAGTTTCTATTTCTTCACATCCACATGCTTCATCATTACATCCGCAGTTATCACCGCATCCGCATTTATTTAATTCATCGCTCATTGATATACCTCCTTGCTTAAATACTAATCTTCTTAATTGTAACCTTTATTTAAGAAAATTAAAAGTATTATTTTTATAAAAATAAGGTAGGAACCTTGTCCTACCTTATTGCATATATATTATATTACTTTCCAGCTAACTTCTTGTAACCTTCTAGTCTTTCCATTGCATCATTGTAAGTCTTTTCGAATAATGCTTCTGCTGCTTCTGGGAATGCCTTAGCTAATGAAGCATATCTTACTTCACCCATTAAGAATTCTTTGAAGTCTGCAGTTGGTTCTTTAGAATCTAATGAGAATGGATTCTTATCAGTTCCCTTTAATGTTGGGTTATATCTATACATTGCCCAGTATCCACATTCAGTAGCTCTCTTAGCTTCTAATTGGCTATTACCCATACCTATTCTAATACCATGATTAATACATGGAGCATATCCTATTATTAATGATGGTCCTTCATATGCTTCTGCTTCTGCAATTGCTTTAAGAACTTGATTCTTATCTGCACCCATATTTACTTGAGCAACATATACATAACCATAGCTCATAGCCATCATTCCTAAGTCTTTCTTCTTAGTTCTCTTACCACTTGCAGCAAATTTAGCTATAGCAGCAGCTGGAGTAGCCTTTGAAGATTGTCCTCCTGTATTTGAGTAAACTTCTGTATCAAATACGAATATATTTACATCTTCTCCTGATGCAAGTACGTGGTCAACACCACCGTATCCGATATCGTAAGCCCAACCATCTCCTCCGAATATCCATTGAGATGGCTTAACGAATAAGTCTTTTTCAGCTAATATTTTAGCTACGCTATCACTTTCAACTGTACTTAAAGCAGCTTCTAATCTATCTGCTCTATCTCTTGTTCCTTGTCCATTGTGAAGATTAGCTATCCAATCTTCAGCTGCTTCTTTAGCCTCTCCTTCTAGAGTTGGAAGTATTGCCTTAAGATTTTCAGCTAAAGTTTCTCTTTGAGCCTTAATTCCTAAGTACATACCTAAACCAAATTCAGCATTATCTTCAAATAATGAGTTTGCCCAAGCTGGTCCATGACCATTTTGATTCTTAGTATATGCACTTGCTGGAGCTGAAGCAGCCCAAATTGATGAACATCCAGTAGCATTAGCTATCATCATTCTATCACCAAATAATTGAGTTACTAACTTAGCATATGGAGTTTCACCACAACCAGCACATGCTCCTGAGTATTCTAATAATGGTTGCTCAAATTGGCTTCCCTTTAAAGTTTCCTTCTTCATAGGGTTCTTCTTATTCTTAACTTCTTCAACTGAATATCTCCAAGCCTCAATTTGTCCTTCTTGAGTATGTTGAGGTTTCATAAATAATGCTTTACCTGGAGCTGGACATACTTCAGCACAGTTTCCACATCCTGTACAATCAAGTGGTGATACACCAATTGTGTAGTTAAGATGTTCTTCTGTTTTAAGTCCCTTAGGTTCAACAAACTTCATTGATTCTGGTGCATTATTCTTTTCTTCATCTGTTGTTAAGAATGGTCTTATTGTTGCATGTGGACATACATACGCACATTGGTTACATTGAATACATTTATCTGGTGCCCATTCTGGAACATTAACAGCTATTCCTCTCTTTTCATAGTTAGCTGTACCATGCATGAATGTACCATTAGCCTTTAATCCATCTAATACATTATATTTATAAACATATGATTGATTGTGACATGCTACAAAATCAGCTTTATC